>DASUPX010000001.1:0-2646 GCA_036280905.1 Rubrobacter sp.
CCAACGTGCTCCCGCCCACGAGGGTGTCGGCGGTGTTGTCCACGAACACCCCGCTCAGGGTATTACCAAGGTCCTCCGCGGCGTCGGCGTCGGTTCCTATGTGGTTGTTGGCGATGATGTTGCCAGGACCCCCTACGGAGATGCCGTGGGCGCCGTTGCCCGAGATGACGTTCTGGGTCGCATCATCGCGCCTGCCGACCACGTTCTGCGAGGATAGGAGGCGGACCCCGTTGCCGCCGTTGCCAAGATCTGTGTCGCCAGCAGCGTTGGTCCCTATAAAGTTTCCCACGACCTTCGTAGCCGGCGCGGTTATGGACAGGCCGTCGTCCCCGAAGCGGTTGATGGCGAGGCCCGTGATCGTGGTGTTTTCGGCCCCGGTCCCCGAGACGACCAGCCCGTCCGCGGCGGATGGGGTGCTGGAACCCCTGATCTCGACCTTTAGCACGGCGCTGTTGGCGTTGGTGGTCGCGCTGTTCTCCACGGCCCCTTGCTGCGTGTAGCCGTCGATGGTCACGTTATCCGTTATCGCCGGCAGCTGTGATGCTGGGGAGATGGTCTTGACCTCGATGCCGGGTACGGCGGTATCGTCCGGTATCGCGAACTCTATGGTGTCGGTGGTGGGCAGTCCATTGGAGGTGTTGATCGCCTCCCGCAGGGTGCATTGGGTGCTGTTGCAGCCACCGGTACCGGGATCCACCCTGGAGTTGACCGTGAGCGTGACGGCGTGGGCGGACCGCGAATCGAGAAACACGACCAGCAACGCTGCCACTATCGCCAGAACCGACCCGAGAGCCTTCGTCGACCTCAGGACGCCATGGATTTTCGCCACCCCGGCTACTCCTCTCCCGACTAGACGGGCAGCATTGCGCCACCAGCCCTGTTACGTCACGAGAACATCTTACGTTCGTGGCGGAAGCAGGCACATCCCCCGTATGGGTGATTCTTTCTGTTGCTAGCCCGTGGCTTTCACGTTGCGAGCGACGCGCGTTGCCTACTCCTGCACGTCCGCAAGGGCGGACTCCGCGGCCGTTCTGCCAAAGACGAGGGCCGAGGCAAGGCCGCTGGTATAGCCACCAGTGGAGACGCCACCGACCTCCACCCCGGCTGCGTAGAGGCCAGGGATCGGCCGCCCATCAGCCCCCCGCAAGACCCTGCACCCGCCATCGACGGCGAGCCCGCCCACGGTGTGCGTTATGTAGGGCGCGACCTTGACGGCCACGAAGGGCGGCTCGCGCAAGGGCCCGGCCGGTCCGGTTCTCGGGGGAATCATCCCCTTACCCGAGACGACGGCCTCGTTGTAATCCTCCAGCGTGCGGAGCAGAGCGTCGCGGGGCAATCCAAGCCCGTCGGCCAGCTCTTCGAGGCTTGCCGCCTCGATCACGGTCCCGCCCACCTTCCTGGCCACCCCCACCATCTCGTCCACGGTCCTTTCGCGCACCCTGACCCGGAGCCCGGCGGCGTCCAGTATGTAGTAGGCGTAGGTGCCGGGCTGGCGGGCCGTGGCCCGCGTGAGGGCCGTCTCGGACCAGTCCGCGCCCTCGTCGGCGTAGCGCTCACCGCGGGCGTTGACCGCCACGGCGTGGCGGCCGTAGAGTTGGGAGACCTCGACGAACCGCCCGGGCTGGAACCTGGCCGGGGGAGCAGGCAGGTTGCGACCGTAGAACTCGCCAAGGCCGGTGCTCGCGCGGGCGCCCCGCTCCAGCGCCGCGAGAAACCCGTCCCCCGTGCTCCTCGGATGGGCCCTCACAGGCAACGCCCCTGGCCCCCCGATGATATAGCGTCCGACCAGATCCGGATTAGCCGCGAAGCCACCGGACGCGAGGACAACGGCATCTGCCGCGTACTCCACCCTCTTTCCCGAAGTGGATGCTCGCACGCCGGTAACATGCCCCTTCTCCTCTGTCAGCGCCTCGAGCGCCGTGCCCGCAAGAACCTCGGCCCCCGAAGCCAGAACGTGCTCCACAAGCGCCTCGACCGTCCGCGCGGGGTCGAAGCGGGCGCCGAACGTGAGGGGATTGCCCGTCTCTCTCGCGAGCACCACCCCCCCAGCACGCTCCAGCCACGCCAACCCTGTGCCCAGACGCTCCAGAACCTGCTCCTGCAGAACGACGTCCCCACCCGGCGCCTCCCTGCGATAGGTCGCCATATCCTTGTAAGACCAGACGTACCCGCTAGACAGCAAAAAGGATCCGCCAGGCCGTTCGCCCTTCTCCAACAAGACAACCCGCGCGCCAAGCTCCGCAGCCCTCAGGGCCGCGGTAAGCCCACCAAGACCACCCCCAGCGACGACGACGCGCATGTCTAACGGTCAGCCATCAGCCAAAACAAAAAGCTGATAGCTGAAGCCTGATAGCTGACCGCGCGGTTTGCACAGCAAACCGCTTCAAGTCAGAGAGAAAGTAGGCTTGTGCTCTACATATTCCACGCTGACGTTCTCGGGGCCGCGGACGAAGGCCGCGAGGGTGTTTGGCCCCTCCACGAAGTCGGTTACCTCGAGGCCGAGGTCCTCGGCCTCCCTGCGGTGGTCTTCGGCGGAATCGACCAGGCAACCGATGTGGAAGAGCATGCCCCCGGTCTCCGGCGCGGGACCAGTGAGCCGCACCAGGTACTCGCCCGCCCTGACGGTTGCGTCTTTCTCCAGGGCGA
>DASUPX010000002.1:0-12954 GCA_036280905.1 Rubrobacter sp.
GTTGGGAGGTTGGACACAGCGAGCTCTGAGGAAACGCTGTATACCCGGACCGTGATACGTTTTGGTTATCCCGCACAGAACCTGACGCTTCCGGCGACTACCAACCGCACGCTGCGTCTGGCAAACGTGCCCGATGTGGAGAAGCTTCGGGGGCTCGTCCGGGGAAACCTGGCCGACCTGAGATCCATTCTGAGATGGAACGCGGAGCACGGGATCGCGCTCTTCAGGATGGGGCAGGATCTTATCCCCTTCGCCTCGCATCCAGCGTTTCCTTACGACTGGCAGGACGAGCACGGCGAAGAGTTGCGCAGCATCGGAGCCCTGTCGCGGGACCTCGGCATCCGGCTATCCATGCATCCGGGCCAGTACATCAACCCGGGCAGCCCGCGGCCAGAGGTGGTAGAGCGCAGCTTGTGGGAGCTCGAATACGTGGCCTCCGTTTTCGACCTGCTCGGTAACCGCGACAGCGTGGCCGTTCTGCACATGGGAGGCGCCTACGCGGACAGGGCAGGGAGCGCCGCGCGTTTCGTGGAGGCGCTGCGCGGTGAGTCGCGTATCCTGCGCTACCTCGCCCTGGAAAACGATGAGCGGGTCTGGACCGTAGCCGAGGTAGTCGAGGCCTCCCGCCTCCTCGGCATCCCGACGATCATGGACGCGTTCCACCACGGCCTGAACCCCGGCGACCTCACGCTGGAGGGAGCCCTGGACGCGGCGCTGCCCACCTGGGAGATCAGGGGCGTTCGTCCCAAGCTGCACCTCTCCAGTCAGGACCCGGACAAACGGCCGGGCGCGCACGCCCCCACTGTAGAAGAGAGAGACTGGCAGGCACTGCTCGCGGCGCTGGGTGGCAGGGACGCCGACGTGATGGTCGAGGCCAAGAGCAAGGAGCGTGCCCTGGCTTCCCTGGGCGTGAAGATGGGGTAACATCGTGTCATCTCGAAGTAGGGTAGGAGCTATAGACGTGCACAAGAACCCCGACAGGCAAGAGATCAGGGCCCTTCTGGACCGGTCGCGGACCGTGGCCGTGGTCGGACTTTCGGATAGCCCGTACCGTACGAGCCACGCGATCGCCGGGGCGTTGCAGGGGTTCGGATACAGGATCTTTCCCGTCAACCCGAACCTTTCCGGCCCAGTCCTCGGGGAGCTTCCCTACGACCGCGTAGTGGATGTCCCCACACCGGTCGACGTGGTCGACGTGTTCCGGCGCAGCGAGAAGGTGATGCCCGTGGCCGAAGACGCCGTGGCCGCGGGCGCGAAGGTGCTGTGGCTACAATCCGGCGTTGTCAACGAGGAGGCTGCGGCCTACGCCACAGAGCAAGGCCTGACGGTGATCATGGACCGCTGCATCAAGGTTGATTACGCGTCGCTGATAGGCCGATGAGCCGGCCAGCGCTCCAACCGCCGACAGGTCACAGGCCCCTCTGAGGCGGACGGCGATGCTCGCGGGCTGACATGCTGACCATATTCGTCTACGGCACGTTGAAGCGTGGCGAGCGCAACCACGGCTACTGTAGCGGTGCTCTGCGCGTGGAAGAAGGCGCGGTGCGCGGCGAGCTGTACGATCTTCCCCGCTTCGGCTACCCGGAGCTGATCGTTCCCGAAGAGTCCGTGCGCGCCTTCGGTACGGATGATTACCTCGGGGACGCCGAGCTGCAAGCACGTCTCTCCCCGGGAAGTCCATCCCCCCCGGAAAGTCCCCTGGTCTACGGGGAGATCTTGGTTTTCGATGACCCGGGATCCCGCCTCCCGGCTATCGACCGGCTGGAGGGGTTCGACCCAGCCGAAGACTCAAGCCGTTACCGGCGCGTGTTGCTGCCCGTCGAGCTGGAGGAGGGTCCGAGGCTCCTGGCGTGGGCCTACGCGGTAAGCGAGCCTTGGGGAGCGCACGTCCCAGACGGAAGGTGGCCACCCTAGGCGAGGCTCGCCGTTGTATTGAAGGGTTATGAACCCTCCTCTATACCCTAGGGGTTGGAGGTGGGGGCGTCCTGATCCTCCTCGATTATCTCTTCGCGTATTACGCGGCGGCGTATCTTGGTGCGACCGCCCTCGCGGAACGTCTCGGTCTCTTCGGTCTCGCGAATGGTCGGCGTGCTCTGGGGAGCTTCGTCGGTGAAGGGATCCGTACTTTCTGGGCTCGTGCCTGCCGAGAGGGAGTCGGCCCCCAGGGACTCACTCGTCTCCCCGAACCCACCTGGTCTCTCCGAGGTTCCTGCGGTCGGTACCGTGCGGTCCCCGGACCGTAGCGGATCGTGTTCATCGTATTCCCTGGTATCGTCATCCGCAGCGTCGGTGGTCGAGTAGGCGTCCTGGCCGCTCCCAGGGGAGCCAAGCGATTCGAGGCCGAAATGGCTGCGGATGCGATCCTCGTAGTCGCGGGTGATGTCCTCATCGTCGTCGAAGCTCGGGGCGCTCTTTACGTGGTCTTTGGAATCTGAGACCACGATGCTTCGCTCGGTCTCGTCGACACGGACGAGGTCCATCGGGATGAGGGTGGACTTCATTCCGAAGAACCCCATCTTGACGCCGATGTACTCCTCGCGGTCGGACTCGTCGACGAAGAGGTCGTCGACCTTGCCGATCTTCTCCCCCTGGTTGTCATAGACCTTGTAGTCTTCGTACTTCTCCTCTAGTTCCCTCAGCCTGTCTTCGCTGGCCACGGTTTCCTCCTCGATATGCGTACTTCTCGTGGTTACCTCGGTACCCTCGCCGGCGCCGCCGGTAAACATGCCCGGTACGCAGGCCTTGGGCGAGAACTAGTTGCTAGACTACGCGAAAGGCCAGACCCGGGGGAGAGCATACGCATGGAATTGGAAGACCCACAGAACGCACGTATCCTGTCCATTGACCTGGGCTCCTCATCGGTCAGGGCCGGGCTCTACAATGGTGCTGGCGAGGAGCTGGAAGGTACGGAGGCGAAGCTGGATTACGACTTCGAATACACCAGCGACGGCGGGGCCTCCAAAGACGCCGACGAGCTACTCGACCTCGTCGCCGGGGCCGTGGACGAAGCGCTCTCGAGGTCTGGCGGTACCACCATCTCGGGCGTGGCCATGAGCACCTTCTGGCACTCGGCGCTCGGCGTAGACAGCGACGGCCACCCCACCTCCCCGGTCCTGACCTGGGCCGACCGTCGCGCGGCCGGGGACGCCGCGGAACTGCGCGAGAGCATGGACGAAGGGGCCTACCACCGACGTACGGGTTGCGTGCTCCATTCAAGCTACTGGCCGGCCAAGCTGCTGTGGCTGAAGCGTGATATGCCCGAGGCTTTCGGAAGAACCGAGCACTGGGTCTCCCCCGCCGACTACTTCTACGCCCGTTTCTTCGGGGGGGCTTACAGGGTCGGCACGTCCATGGCCTCGGCCACCGGCCTCTTCGACCAGGACAGGAAGTGTTGGGACCCGGAGACGATGGAGGCCCTGCCCGTGGAGGAGACCCAGCTCTCTTCGGTCTCAGACGAGCCAAGGAGCGGCCTCCACCGGGATTGGGCCGAGCGGTGGCCCGGACTGAAAGACGTGCCCTGGTTTCCAGCGGCGGGCGACGGAGCCTGCTCCAACGTGGGGAGCGGCTGCACGGAGAGCGACCGGCTGGCGCTCATGGTCGGCACGAGCGGTGCGATGCGGGTACTCTGGCGGGCGGACTCGGTCGAGATTCCGGATGGCCCGTGGTGCTACAGGTCCGACGCCCAACACTACGTCATGGGCGGCGCGCTCTCCGACGGTGGCAACCTGATCGAATGGTTGCGCAACACGCTACGCCTCCCCGAGCCGGAAGAGACCGAGAAGCTGCTCTCCCAGATGGAACCAGACTCGCACGGCCTGACCTTCCTGCCGCTGCTCGCCGGCGAGAGAGGACCGGGATGGGCCGACCTGGCAAACGGCACCATCTCCGGCCTCTCCATGAGCACCGGGCCCGTCGAGATACTACGGGCGGCCATGGAGGCCGTGGCCTACAGGTTCGCCATCATCGCGAAGACGCTAGAAGCCGCCTCACCTGGGGAGAAACAGGTAATCGCCAGCGGCGGCGGCCTCACAAACTCGCCGACCTGGACGCAGATAATGGCGGACACCCTTGGCAGACCAGTCACCCTGGCCGGCGTCAACGAAGCCTCTAGCCGTGGCGCCGCCCTGCTGGCCCTCCATGCCCTGGGAGGGCCCGAAATAGAGGCCACGAAAGCCCCCCCGGGCAGAACCTTCTACCCCAAAACCGACCATCATGTCATCTACCGGAAGGCAATCGACCGCCAGCGACGACTGTACGAAGACGTGCTCGAGAAGGTGTAGAGCTGTCAGCTATCAGCCTTCAGCGCTTAGCTAATTTCCTCTGGCATGTCTATCGATCGTTGGACCAGGCTGCTAGTTCAGGGACGTTTCTGAAATGAGCAGGTGATGCGGCCAGCCACCGAAAAGATGACGGCTGACCGCTGAAAGCTTCTTTAGCGCTCGTCCATCGGGACGTAGTCTACTTCGTGGGGGCCGGTGTAGATCTGACGTGGGCGGGCGATTCTGAACTCCTCGTCTTTCATCATCTCCATCCACTGGGCCATCCAACCAGAGGTGCGGGGTATGGCGAACATCACGGTGAAGGCTTCGGTTGGTATGCCCAGAGCTTCGTAGATGAGGCCAGAGTAGAAGTCCACGTTGGGGTAGAGCTTGCGGCTGGTGAAATAGTCGTCGTCGAGCGCGCGCTTCTCAAGCTCGATGGCAATGTCCAGGAGCGGGCTCTCCTTGTTAGTGGCCTCGAGCACCTCGTCCACGTGGCTGCGGATGATCCTGGCCCTCGGGTCGTAGTTCTTGTAGACCCTGTGGCCGAAGCCCATGAGCCGCTCGTCACCCCGCTTGACGCCTTCCAGGAAGTCGGGGATGTTGTCCGTGCTAGCTATCCGCTCGAGCATCCTCAAAACGGCGACGTTGGCCCCGCCGTGCAACGGGCCGTACAGCCCGGCGCACCCGGCGGCTATGGCCGAGAAGGGGTCGACCCGGGAGGATCCGACCACCCTTACGGCCGCCGCGGAACAGTTCTGCTCGTGGTCGGCGTGCAGGATGAACAGCACGTCGAGCGCCTTCTCCAGTCGCGGGTCGGGCTCGTACTTGGGCTCGGCCATCTTGAAGAGCATGGAGAGGAAGTTGCCGGCGTAGGACAGGTCGTTGTCCGGGTAGACGTAGGGTAGCCCCAGGCTGTGGCGGTAGGCGAAGGCGGCGAGGGTTGGCATCTTGGCGATCAGGCGCACCGCGGAGACGTGCCGCTGGTATTCGTCGTCTATGTCCTTGGCCTCGGGGTAGAAGGTGGAGAGGGCCCCGACCGAGGCCTGCAACATCCCCATCGGGTTGGCGTCGTGGCGAAAACCGTTCATGAAGTTCTTGATGTTCTCGTGCACGTAGGTGTGGTGGGTTATGTCGTAGGTCCAGCGGTTCAACTCGTCTTCGGCGGGAAGATGGCCGTAGTTCAGGAGGTAGGCCACCTCCAGGTAGCTGGACTGCTCGCACAACTGCTCGATGGGGATGCCCCTGTGCTCCAGGATGCCCTTCTCCCCGTCGATGTAGGTGATAGCGCTCCGGCAACTCGCCGTGTTGGAGTAGCCGGGGTCGTAGGTCATAAGGCCGAAGTCATCATCATCGACCTTGATCTGCCTGAAGTCCATCGCCCGGACGGTGCCGTCCTTGATCTCGACCTCATAGTTGGCGCCCGTGCGGTTGTCGGTGACCGATAGGCTCTCTACCCCCGTCGCCGTGTTACCTCGGCCGTTTCCCGTATTCTGCGACTCTTCAGTCAACCTGTGCCCCTTTCTATTACACGTCGGCTAATTATATATGCTCGTGCCACATATGTGACTGAGTCCCTGCGCCCCGTAAGATGTTTGCATTATCGCCCACCGGCGCGTGATCGGAAAGTGAGCGCAAAGACGGGGCCAGTCGGCAAGAAACCTTCTGGCGGTGAAGTCGTATACGCGGTTAGCCACGAGAGGAGGCTCATGAAGGTTGATGCTGCCAACTACGGTCTTCAGCGCGAGTACGACCAGCCCGTTGACATCCACCTCCCCGGCACGGTTGGCTTCGAGAGCGAGCGTACGCTGTCGACCGTGGCCCATCTGACCACGTTCCTGAACATTTTCACGGGGTTTCTCGGGCCTGTCGCGGCGTTCGTGATCTGGCTTGTCTACAGGGACGACTCGCCGACGGTGGCGGCCCATGCGATGCGGTCGGTCATGTACCAGGTGGTCTGGCTCACCGCCATCTTCGTTGGCTGGTCCGTCACCTTCGCGCTCATGGCCATTCTGGTTGGTTTTCTGCTGGTCCCCATCATGCTCCTCGTGACGCTCGGTCCCTTCGTGCAGGCGTCCTACGAGGCGTACGTGGCCTACAGGGACACGGGGCGCCGGTATTACTAGCGGTCAGGTTTCGGGGTTCAGGAGCCCGGCCAGGGCCTCGATGTCGAGGTGTTGCGGGTCGACGGTTGGAGGTTCTGGGAGATCATGTGGCGGCGGGTACTTCTGGCCGATGCCGCAGTCGAAGACGACCACGTTTTCGTTGCGGTCCACCTCTCCCCTCTCACGGAGCAGCGGCACGGCGGCAAGGGCCGCCGCCGACTCCGGGCTCACGTAGCCGCCCCCGTAACGCCCGGCCAGCATCTGCATCTCGGAGATGGCACCCTCGGGGACAGCGACGGCTGTGCCGCCCGACTCATGAAGGGCGTCCAGGATCAGGAAGTCTCCCACGGCGGAGGGGACCCTGATGCCAGAGGCACGGGTCATGGCGTTCTGCCAGGGTTCGGCGAAGCGCTCTCCCCCTTCGAAGGCCCTCACGATGGGGGCGCAACCTTCCGATTGCACGCTCACCATCCTGGGTCGGTGGGGTCCGATCAGGCCAAGCCCTTCGAGTTCGTCGAAGGCCTTCCACATGCCGACGAGCCCGGTGCCGCCGCCCGTAGGGTAGACGATCACGTCGGGTAGGCGCCAGCCACATTGTTCCGCGAGCTCGAAACCCATGGTCTTCTTGCCCTCGACGCGGTAAGGCTCTTTGAGCGTGCTCACGTCGAAGGCACCGATCCTATCGGCCAAAGCGGTTGAGATCTTGCCACAATCGGAGATGAGACCCTGGACCAGGATCAGGCGCCCCCCCATAACGAGGACCTCCTGCCTGTTGGCCGGTGTGGCGTCTACAGGTGTCAGAACGGTGACCTGCGTCCCGGCGGCGGCACCGTAGGCGGCGAGCGCACCGGCGGCGTTGCCGGCAGAGGGAGCTATGAAAGCGGTGACGCCGAGTTCCACGGCCCGGGAGACCGCGACGGCCATCCCGCGCGCCTTGAACGAGCCCGTCGGGTTCAGCCCCTCGGCCTTGATGGTCAGGCCTGGAATGCCAAGCGCCTCACCGAGCCGAGACGGTGACAGGAGCGGTGTATCGCCTTCGCCCAGGTAGACGACTTTGCCCGCGTCCTTTACGGGCAAGAGTTCCTTCCAGCGCCACAGGCCGCCCGTGCGGCGACTTGCCAGGGATTCGGTGGTCAGGGTACGGGCCGCCCGCTCCAGGTCGTACCGGGCGAGAAGGGGTCTTCCGTCGGACGGATCCAGGCCCATCAGGTCGTCTGCCGGATAGTTCGTGCCCGAAAGTGCGCCTTCCAGGTGCGTTAGCGTCGAACCCGTCTCTTCCACATGGCTCCTCTCTAGCCGCAATAGATTACCGGTATTCTAACGACGGTCTAGGATGAGCCGGCCAGGGCCTCCGCGTGGTGCCTTACGTGGTCGGCCATGAAGGTCGAGATGAAGTAGTAGTTGTGGTCGTAACCTTCATGCCAACGCAGCGTCAGGGGCTGCCCGGCCTCCCGGCAGGCCGATTCGAGGACCTCGGGGTAGAGTTGCTCCTCGAGGAACTCGTCCGCAGTTCCCTGATCCACGAGTATCGTCCGTCCATCCGCGAAGGGCCGCCGGAGCACCAGCTCGCTGGCGTCGTGCTCGCGCCACGATTCTTCATCGTCGCCCAGGTAGCCCGGGAACGCCTTCTGTCCCCAGGGCGCGCGCATGGGCGCCGAGACCGGGGCGAAGGCCGAGACCGAGGCGTAGAGATCCGGGTTCTTGAGCGCCAGGGTCAGGGCGCCGTGCCCCCCCATGGAGTGTCCGAAGACGCCCCTGGCATCCGAGGCTGGAAAGTGCTCCGCCACGAGCTCGGGTAACTCCCGAGTTACATAGGTGTCCATCTTGTAGTGGTGCGAGAATGGTTCGGCCGTGGCGTCGAGGTAGAAGCCGGCACCGGTGCCGAAGTCCCAGTCGTCGTCCTCTCCCGGCAGCCCCAGGCCGCGCGGGCTCGTGTCGGGGGCCACGAGCATCAGGCCGTGCTCCGCGGCGAGACGCTGGGCGCCGCCCTTTATCATGAACGTCTCCTCCGTGGAGGTCAGCCCAGCCAGGTAGTAAAGAACGGGAACCGGCCGCTCCGAGGCCTGAGGTGGGAGGTAGATGGCAAATCGCATCCCGGCGTCACAGGCCGGGGAGTGATGCTCGTGAAACGAGACGGTGCCCCCAAAACAGGCATGCTCGCCCAATGTCTTTAGATCCGTCATAGCCTCTTTTCCTTTGAGAATGGTTTTGGCAGGATAGAACCTGGGGTGAAGGAAGGTTTCAAGTATCAGGCTACAGGCATCAGGTAATTCTTCCTGATGTCTGTAGCCTGAAGCCCTCTAGAATTGCACCACGCTGCGGATAGATTCGCCGCGGTGCATCAGGTCGAAGGCCGTGTTGATCTCCTCGAGCGGCATGGTGTGGGTGATCAGGTCGTCGATGTTGATCTTGCCCTCCATGTACCAGTCCACGATCTTGGGCACGTCGGTACGGCCCCTGGCGCCGCCGAACGCGCTGCCCTTCCAGACCCTACCGGTAACGAGCTGGAACGGACGAGTGGAGATCTCCTGCCCCGAGCCGGCCACCCCGATGATCGTCGAGATGCCCCAGCCCCTGTGGGCGCATTCCAGCGCCTGGCGCATCACGTTCACGTTACCGATGCACTCGAAGGAGAAGTCGGCCCCGCCGTCGGTCAGGTCGACCAGGTAGGGAACGAGATCGCCCTCCACCTCATCCGGGTTCACGAAGTGGGTCATGCCGAACTTCTCGGCGAGGTCCCTCTTGGCCGGGTTGAGGTCGACGCCTATGATCTTGTCGGCCCCGACCATCCTGGCGCCCTGGACCACGTTCAAACCGATGCCGCCGAGCCCGAAGACGACCACGTTCGAACCTGGCGTGACGCCGGCGGTGTAGATCACGGCTCCTATGCCGGTAGTTACGCCGCAGCCGATGTAGCAGACCTTGTCGAATGGTGCGTCCTCGCGGATCCTGGCGACCGCTATCTCCGGCAGGACGGCGTGGGTGGCGAACGTCGAGGTGCCCATGTAGTGGTAGAGGGGTTCCCCGTTCAGGGAGAGGCGCGAGGTGCCGTCCGGCATCAGGCCCTGGCCCTGCGTGGATCGAATGGCTGTGCACAGGTTAGTCTTGCGGCTCAGGCATGACTTGCACTGGCGGCACTCCGGGGTGTAGAGCGGGATCACGTGGTCCCCTTCGGCCACGCTCGTGACCCCCGGCCCGACCTCGACCACCACCCCGGCCCCCTCGTGGCCAAGCACGGAGGGGAAGAGCCCCTCGGGGTCCGCTCCGGAGAGCGTGAACTCGTCCGTGTGGCAGACGCCGGTCGCCCGGATCTCTACCAGCACCTCACCCTCTTTTGGTCCCTCCAACTGGACCGTCTCGATCTTCAGCGGTTGGTCCGCCTCGAAAGCTACTGCCGCCTTTACGTCCACCTGACCTCCGTCCCCTGGGTAGCCCCATTACGGCCCGTATGGTCGGGCCAACACCCGCCAGCGTCAAGTTTCCGGGGCCCTGTCTTTCCCTTCGGAACGTTCTGCAACTCCCCCCGCCCGCAGGTAATCCAGCGCCTCCTGGGCGGGAATCACGTCGCCATATTTGGCGTCTATGTCGTAGAGGTTCGCCTCGTGGGCGTCGGGGTTGCGGTCCCCCACGGCCTCGCGGGGCACGAGGGGCCTGAAGCCGTACTGGAGTGCGTCTACGACGGTGGCCCGAACGCAGCCCGAGGTGGTCGCCCCGGTGACGATGAGGGTATCCACCCCGGCGGCGGTCAGGAAGCTGGAGAGCCCCGTGCCGAAGAAACCGGAGGCGAAAAGCTTGTTGAGGACAGGCTCCGAAGGGCGGGGAGACAGGCGGGGGTCGATCTCCGCCCAGCGCGATCCGGCTTCCAGGGTGAGGAGCGCCGGAACTTTGTCGATAAAGGCGGCGGCCGTGTGCCTGTCCGACTCCCGGTAGGCAATGGTGGTGAACGCGATGGGGATCTTCGCAGCCCTGGCCGCTTCCAGGAGCTTCTGTACCTCGGAGATAGGGCCGTCGAGATCGCAGCCAAGCGGAGATTCCGGGTCTGTGAACCCTAGGTTCAGGTCTATGACGACGAGGGCGGGACGGCGGCCGAACCCGGCACGTCCGCCGAAACCTTCGAACCTGGTCGGAACGTTATCCGTCACGGGCGCGCTCCTTTCCCAACTCGCCGGAGAGCCAGGCGTCGAACGCGCGGCGGGTCTCGGCGATCACGCGCCGCTGCTCTTCGAGTGGGGGCAGCTCTCCGTGATCGAAGCCGGGCAGCTCGTCACGGTTTCTCCCTATCTCCTCGCGCCTTGACTCAGTGGCGCTTTCGTCCACGGAACCGTCTTCGGAGACGACCACGCCGTAGACGTTTTCGGCGGTCTCGGGGCTCTGCAGGTTCCAGCGCACGTCTTTGGCCACGGCCTCGGGGTCGCGCTCCAGGGGATCCCCGACCCCGCCGGCGCCGGCCGTCTCGAAGACCAGGCGGTCTCCCTCGAAGACAGGCACATCGCGCACCTTGGAAGGCATCTCGATACGTTCACCACCGGCCCGTATGAGGGTCTTCTTCGACGCCGCGCCGGGCTTACCGCCGTCCACCCCGTAAGGGTAGGTGTGGTGGCGATCGTCCTGGTAGGTGATGCGGCCACCGGCCAGGAAGCGGTAGACCTTCTTGATACCGCAGCCACCCCTGAAAGTGCCGGCCCCGCAGGAGTCGCGACGGACCGAGTACTCCTCCACGATCATCGGGTAGTAGGTCTCCATGTACTCCGCCGGCACCGCCAGGAACTCGGGCCACCAGGAGTGCCCATCCAGGCCGTCTTTGCCGGGGATGGCCGGGATACCACCGTAGAGGATCTCCATGGTCTGGAACGGCTCTCCGTCCTTCTTGACGCCCGAGTAGACAAAGTTGGGGCTGGTCCCGTAGGAGCCTGAGACGTTGAAGCCAATGGCCTTGGCGTAGACGGCGCCGAGCACGTCGAACTGCCGCGCCATCACGACGAGGCGGTTGCTCAGGGGCGCCGGTTCTTTCGGCCTCAAGACCGAGCCGTCCGGGATGTTGACCTTGATAATGTCGGCGTAGCCGTCGTTGAACAGGATCGTGGGGTCCACGGCGGAGATCAGGAACACCCCTGCGAACATCTGGAACATCTCTTTGTTGAGCAGGAAGTTGACGGGGCCTGGCACCTGGGCGTCTGTGCCGGTCCAGTCGAGGTGCAGCTCGTCGCCCTCCCGCCACATCGCGAGCCTTAGCTTGATGGGACCGTTGCCAAGGCCGTCGTCGTCTGTATAGTCTTCGAACTCGAAGCGCTCATCCTCGGGTATGAGCTGGCGGATAAGGTTGATGATGCTCGCCCTGGTCCTCGCCAGGAGCGCATCACAGGCCTCCAGGTAGGTGTCCTTGCCGAACCGGTCGCAGATGTCCTTGACGCGCTGGGCTCCCGTGGCGGTCCCGGCTGCTATGGCCATGACGTCGGCGCGGGTCTCGCGCGGGGTGCGCGAATTATGGCAGAAGAACCGGAGGACCTCCTCGTTGAGCCGGCCCGCGTCGTAGAGCTTGACCGGCGGCATCCTGACGCCCTCCTCGTAGATGGAGCGGGCGTCTATGGGGATGGACCCGGCCGTCGAACCGCCCACATCCATCAGGTTGCCCCATTGCAACGCGTATCCGATGCGGTCAGGCCCCCCGCCGTCATCGTAGAAGATGGGTCGTACGAGCAGGATATCGGGGAGGTGCGACGTGCTCCCCTCCATCATGTACGGGTCGTTCAGCGCTATGACGTCGCCGTCCTTCAGGTCCTCGACGGTGTAAGGGGAGTTCTCCAGTACCGTATCGACGGGGCTCCCGAACTGACCGACGACCATGCGGCCCTTGCGGTCGGCTATAAGGGGGAACTCGTCGGCCTGCTCGCGGATAACGGGGCTGACGGCGGTCGTTACGAGCACCCGGTCCATCTCGTGGCGGATGTTCTTCAGGGCGTTCTCGATAATGTCCAGGGTGACGTTGTCTATGTCGTGGTCCCTGACGAAGTCCGGCTCGGCCTGCAGCACCATCTCTCTACGCCTCCTCGATCAGGATGTTTCCGAAACGGTCCACTGTGCCGGCGTAACCCGGCTCCAGAACCGTCGTGGTGTCGTCTTGCACCACGACCGCGGGACCGGCGACCACGTTTCCGGGTTCTAGCCTGGCCCGGTCGTAGATGGGGGTGTCCCGCCACCCACCGTCGAAGTAGACCCGGTCCTGGCGCGTTACCGCGCCCGAGGGGTCCTCGCCTGCCTCCTCCTCGCTCTCCAGCAGGCTCACGCCCTTGATCGTTCCGCGCCCTACGACGCGGACGGTGGCCATCTCGAGCGGCGAGTCGGGCAGGTCGAAGTTGTAGCGTTGTCTGTGCGCCTCCTCGAACCGTCCGCGCAGAAAATCGCTGTTCCCATCCTGCAGCTCTTCTAGCTCGAAGACACAGGGGATCTGAATGTTCTGCAGGTAGTATCGGCAGTCGACGTACAGGTCGAACCGCTTGTCCTTCTCCGGCACGCCCTCGCCTTCGAGCCACCCGTCGGCCTGGGCGATCAACCGCTCTACGGTCTCCCTGAGCTCTGAGGCCGGGGTCTCC
>DASUPX010000003.1:0-5642 GCA_036280905.1 Rubrobacter sp.
AGGGCATAGTCATAGGGGTTCCCGGCATAGCCGTCTCCCTTAGCATAGACCGTCCCTGGCACGAGACGGTCGAGGAGAGGATGCCGCTCGACGCCGGCCTGCACTTCGAGACGGCGGCGGATTTCACCGCCCGCCTGGTGAAGGTTGCTTACAGGGGGCTGCCCACAGGGCGCATCCTGAACGTCAACGCGCCAAACCTGCCCCGTGAGAGGCTAAGGGGCGCGCGGGTTACGAAGCTGGGACGACGGTTCTACAAGGACGAGCTCGTCGAGGTGAGGGACGCCGAGGGTCGGGTCGGCTACGACATCTACAACAACCCACCCGGCCGCCACGAGGAGGAGGGGACCGACTTCTCCGCCATAGAGAACGACGAGATCAGCGTCACCCCCGTCCACCTCCAGCTGACGGACACGACGGCCATAGAAGAGCTCGGGGCCTGGGATCTGGCCGGCCTCCTCGGAAACGGGGTGGACTAGGTCATGCTGAGGGCGGCCCTCTTCGACTTCGACGGTACCCTCGTAGACACGACCGAGATGATCTACCAGGGCATGCGCCACGCCACGAGCACGGTCCTCGGCCGCGAGGACATCCCCCGCGAGACCCTCCTGGCCAACGTGGGCCAGCCCCTCCCGCGCCAGATGGAGCTTATAGATGCCGAGAGGGCCGAGCGCCTTCTGGGGGCCTACCGCCACCACCACGAGGAGAACCACGACGCCCTGATCCGTGCCTTCCCCGACGTCGCGCGGGACCTCTCGCGCCTGCAGGCCGCCGGCGTTACGGTGGCCGTCGTAACCTCCAAACGCCGCACCTCCGTCGAGATGGCCCTCAACAACTTTCCCGACCTGCGCGGCGTCGTGGACCGCTTCGTCACCCTTGAGGACACACGGGAGCACAAACCCCACCCCGAGCCCCTCTGGAGGGCACTCGAACTCGTCGGCGACGTCCCGAAAGAGGAGGCCGCCTACGTGGGCGACTCCCCGTTCGACGTGGAGGCGGCGAAGGCCGCCAGCCTCACCAGCGTGGCCGTGAGCTGGGGGGCCTTCTCCGAAGACAGGCTACGCGAAGCCCACCCCGACCACCTCGTCCCCGACATCCAATCAGCGGTGGACGTCTTGTTGTCTCTATAAGGCAACAGGTCGTGGGACCGTCTACCCGGTTTCCCCAAACCCGCCATTCCGTTGAGTCAGCGGGAATCCACGCCCACACATCGCATCGCCAACAACCCGAAACCACGGGGTCGTGTAACGCCCACCGATGCCCGATCCGCCCTCCATTCCTGAAGCCTGAAACCTGATGCCTTCTTCCTACAGCTTGCGAACGGCCTCCTTTAGCGCTTCGAGCTCTTCGTCCGTATTGAACAGATGCGTGCTTGCCCTGATGTAGGTGCTCTGGCCGGGTACGTAGCGCAGGATGAACCTCTGTTCCAGCAGGTGTTCGATCGCCTGTCCGGGGTCCACGCCTTCTATCTCGAAGCTGATGAGCCCTGATTGGGCGGGCCTCGGGGACCGGATGGTGACGCGCGGCAGTTCAGAGAGGAGGTTCGCGAGGCGGTCGGCCTTGGCCCTGATCTCCGCGAACCCGGCGCTCCCGCGCTCGTGCACGGCCGTTGCCGCGGCGGCGAAACCGGCGGCGAGGGCCGCGCTCATGGTCGAGGCCTCGAAGCGGCGGGCGTCGGACCTCAGCTCGTAGTCGCCCTGCGGGTCGTAGTCCGCGGGGGATGGTATCGACATGAACCCGACGTTCGGGCTGTGGGCCGGAAGTCCCGGCCTGACGTAGAAGGCGCCCATGCCCTCCGGTCCGAGCACCCACTTGTGGCCCGTGAAGGCGTACATGTCAGCCCCTGTAGCGGGCGCGTCGACCTCGATGTTCCCGACCGACTGGGCGCCGTCCACCAGGGTCATCACGCCGCGTTCGCGTGCCAGGGCGCAGATCTCCTCCAGAGGCAACACCGCGCCGTTGGTCCAGTCCACGTGTGAGAGGGCGATCAGGCGCGTCCTCGGCGTCAGCAGGGCCTCGATCTTCTCCGGCGTTGCCGGGGGCTCGACCAGCCTGGTCTCTACCCCGTGGCGTCGCTTCAGATTGTGGAGCGGCGCCAGGCAGCCGGGGTGCTCCGTGGCGACCGAGATCGCTTCGTCGCCCTCCCGCCAGTTCAGGGAGGAGACGCCCAGGTTCATACCGTGGGTGGTGTTCTGGGTGAGGGCCACGTCGTCGGGGCCGGCCCCGACGAGCTTCGCGGCTGCTTCGCGTGCCCGCGCGGCGTACTCGGCCTGCCTGTAGAACAGGCCAACGCCCTGGAGGTAGGCTGGTCCGGAGCAGAGGTCGTCTGCCTCCCGCAAAGCCTCGATCACATGGTAGGGGGGAGGTCCGCTGCTGCCCGTGTTCAGATAGGCAAAATCGTTGGCGGCGAGCGTGGGGAACGCTTCGCGCTGGAGGCTGGGGGCTGTAATGTGCTCCTCCTTTGCGGGGATACGATGGTCATTTTGTATAATAGCCGCTTCATGCAGAACCCGAACGTCGTCAGGATCGGCCGCCGTCGCAGGCGGTCGCGCAACAGGAGCAGGCTCCTGCAGGGGCTCAGGACCTTCTTCCTGCTGCTCTGCCTCATGGCCGTGCTCGTTGGCGCGGGGATGGTCGCCGGCGCCGTGAGCACGTACAGTACCCTCGCCGCCAACATGCCCGACCTCGACGACTACCGCTCCACCGAGCTCGCCCAGACCTCCCTGGTCTACGACGCGAACGGCCGGGTCGTAGACCAACTCTACGGTGTACAGAACCGCTTCGTGGTACCGCTGGATGAGGTGGACCCCAACCTCAGGAAGGCCATTATCTCCATCGAAGACCACCGCTACTACCAGCACAAGGGCCTCGACTTCGAGGCCATAGGCCGCGCGGCCGTCGAGAACGTGGCGAGCCTCTCCATTCAGGAGGGCGGCTCCACCCTGACCCAGCAGCTCATAAAGAACACCTACATAGCCCAGCAGCAGCGCCTCATCCCCAGCTTCGAGCGAAAGTACGTGGAGGCCTCGCTCGCCTGGCAGTACGAGAAGGGGCACTCCAAAAAAGAGATCCTGGAGCAGTACCTGAACACCGTGTACTTCGGCTCGAACGCCTACGGTGCCGAGGCCGCCGCCAGGACCTACTTCAACAAGGACGCCTCCGACCTCACCCTCTCCCAGTCGGCGCTCCTGGCCGGGATCATCAACCTCCCCGGCGTCTACGACCCCTTTATAGACCCCGAGAGCGCCAAGGAGAGGCGAAACGTCGTGCTGGACAAGATGCTCGAGTACGGTCAGATCACCAAAAAGGAGCACGACGAGGCCGTCGCCTCGAAGCTGGAGCTGAGCCGTGGCAGGATCCAGTACGAGAACGACAACGAGTACTTCCTCGACGCCGTCCGCAGGGAGATAGCCGAAGAATACGGCGACGACATGCTCTACGAGGGGGGGCTCGAGATACATACCACCCTCGACCCCGACCTGCAGGCCAAGGCGAGCGAGGCCGTGGGCGCCGTCGTAAACCCCGAGGCCGGGGACCCCTCGGCCGCCCTGGTCTCCGTCGACCCCTCCACGGGCGCGGTCAGGGCGATGGTCGGCGGCTCGGACTTCGACCAGGTGAAGTTCAACCTGGCGACCCAGGCCCACAGGCAGGCGGGCAGCTCGTTCAAGCCCTTCTCCTACGCCGAGGCCGTGCACGAGGGCATCTCTCCGGAGACAGAGTACGTCTCCAAACACCTCAGCATCGACATGGGCAAGAACGCCGAGCCCTACGAGGTGGACAACTACGACTTCATTCACCGCGGCCCGATCACGCTCGTGAAGGCGATGGCCGACTCGGACAACACCGTCTTCGTCCAGCTTGCCCTGGATCTCGGCCTGCAGAAGGTGGTTGAGATGGCCAACAAGCTCGGGGTGGACAGCGAGATAGACGCCTACCCGGCGACCGCCATTGGCGGGCTGAGGATTGGGGTAACCCCCCTGGAGATGGCCTCTGCCTACTCCACCTTCGCCAACGGCGGCACGCACATGGAGCCGTTCCTGGTCGAGAAGGTGACGGAGGATAAGAATGGGGATGAAGTGCTTCTGGAGAAGCATCGCTCCATCGGCGAAGAGGTCCTCAGCAAGGACGAGGCCGCCGTGGTAACGGAGGCGCTGCGGGCGGTCGTTACCCGCGGGACGGCGAGCTACTACCACGACCTCGACGCCGAGATTGGGCGCCCGGCCGCGGGCAAGACGGGCACCTCCAACGAGTTCATCGACGCCTGGTTCGTCGGGTTCATACCGCAGCTCTCCACGAGCGTCTGGGTCGGCTACCCGAACGAGCGGCGCTCCATGGTGAACATCAACGGCCTGGAGCAGATCAACGGCGAGAACTACCCGCTCGACATCTGGTCCCTGTACATGCAGGGCGCCGTCGAGGAATACCCCACGGTAGAGCAATTCGATACCCCTGGCCCAGATCTGAACCTGGAGGTCAAGACCGACGGCCGCGCCTACGTGGCGCCGCCGCCGCCACCCGAGAAGACCACGGAGGAGGAACCCGACGAAGGGGTGGAAGAAGAACCCGCGCGGAGGAACGCCGCGGCCGAACCCGAGCAACGGAGGTCTCCTACTACAAATCAGGCGCAGCCGGGGGCGCGTAGGGACCGGCAACCGGCGCGCCAGACCCAGGAAAGGCAGACCCAGGAAAGGCAGACCCAGGCAAGGCAGACGCCGGCAAGGCAGACGCCGGCACGACAGACGCCCGCACGGCAGACGCCCGCACGGCAGAGCCCGGCACGGCAGGCCCCGGCAAACTCTTCGGCCTCTCCTGCTCCGGCGTCGGCCTCGCCGGCGGCAGATGGGAACTAACCTCATCGCGGGGCACGGCGCTTGAACCAGGTCAACCAGGATGACCGGGGCGGTTTCGCGAGGGACCGGGCCACGTGGATGACCTACGGCCTCGTCGGCTACTTCGCCTTCATGGAGACGGTGCTTGGCCCGATCATGCCCTTCCTCAGGACGGAGCTGGGCGTCGACTACACCACGGCGAGCCTTCACTTCAGCGCCTTCGCCTTCGGCGCCGTCCTGCTCGGTCTCTTCGGCGACAGGCTAACGGCTTTCTGGGGGAGGCCTGTCTCGCTGTGGGGTGGGGCTTCCGTAATGGGTGCCGGCGCCCTGATCCTGATCTCCATTCCAAGCCCCTGGGGCACGATACCGGCGACCTTCCTCATGGGACTCTGCGGCGCCTTGCTGGTCGTTACCTCCCAGGCCCTGCTATCCGACAGGCACGGGAACTTTGGCGCAGTTGCCGTCACCGAGTCGAACATCACCGCTAGCGCGTGTGCCATCGCGGCCCCGCTCCTCGTCGGAGCCTTCGCCGCCGCCGGTCTCGGCTGGCGGGCCGCCTTCACCGTACCCATCGTAGCCCTCGTTGTGCTCGCCCTGGCGTTCTTTTTCAGGCCACCCCATCTGCCGCGGACGGCGGCGGCGAAGGACGAGGACCGTCCGGCCGGCCTGGCCTTGCCGCCGCGCTACTGGGCCCTCTGGGCGCTCGTGGCGCTTGGTGTGGCCTCGGAGTGGTGCGTGGCCTACTGGGGGGCCGACTTCCTGGCCGACGGCACCGGCCTCGGCCGGGCGGCCGCCGCCACCTCCCTGACCACCTTC
>DASUPX010000004.1:0-3200 GCA_036280905.1 Rubrobacter sp.
CCACGGACATAGCGACCCTCTACAACATCCTACCCGGTTACCTGCCGATGCCCGACGTGAACCTGGACAACGATACCTGGGACGACTACGTGGAGAGCCAGACCGCCAGGACCGGCTGGTGGAACAACTTCCCGAAGTACATAACCAGCCTGTTCAAAGCCTGGTACGGGGAGGAATTCGACCCAAACAGAGGTGACGAGGTCTTCGAGCACTTCCCCCGCCTCGACGGCGACTACTCCTACTACCCGACCATCGTGGACATGAAAGACGGGGGCGTGAAGGGCTGCTTCGTCTTCGGGCAGAACTTCGCGGTCGGCGGGCCGCACGTCCAGTTGGCCCAGGACGCCCTGAGGGAGCTTGACTGGCTCGTGGTACTCGACGCCTACGAGGTGGAGACTGCCACGACCTGGAAGATGGAGGGCGTAGACCCCGAGCAGTGCGCCACGGAGGTCTTCTTCATCCCCTCGGCGCTCGTCGCCGAGAAGGACGGCTCCTTCACCCAGACCCAGCGCATGCTGCAGTGGCACGACAAGGCCGTCGAACCGCCGGGCGACGCCAGGAGCGACGCCTGGTTCGTCTACCACCTGGGGCGCAGGATCAAGGAGCTCTACGAGGACTCCGAAGCGCCACGCGACAGGCTCATACAGGCCATGACCTGGGACTACCCGACCGAGGGCGAGCGCGAGGAGCCGCACATAGAGAGCATCCTCAAGGAGATCAGCGGCTACACCGTAGCAGACGGGGAGCCGGTCTCGGGGTTTGCCGACCTCGAGGACGACGGCACCACGGCGTGCGGTGGTTGGATCTACTCCGGCTCCTACGCCGATGGCATCAACCAACCAAGGAGGCGCAAGCCCCACACCGAGCAGCCGCCCGCGGCCAACGAGTGGGGCTGGGCCTGGCCGGCTGACCGTCGCATCCTCTACAACAGGGCCTCCGCCGACCCCGAGGGCAAACCGTGGTCCGAGCGAAAAAGGTACGTCTGGTGGGACGAGGAGCAGGGCAAGTGGGTCGGCCACGACATCCCCGACTTCACGGCGACCAAGCGTCCCGACTACAGGCCCGAACCCGACGCCACGGGCGACGACGCCATACCAGGGGATGGGCCGTTCATCCTCAACGGCGACGGGCTCGGCTGGCTCTTCGCCCCCGTGGGGCTCGCCGACGGCCCACTCCCCGTTCACTACGAGCCCGTGGAGTCGCCGGTCCCAAACCTTCTCTACGACAACGTGCAGTACACCCCGGCGGTCAAGCTCCTTGACCGGGCGGACAACCCGTACAACCCGCCGCAGGATCCGAGGTTCCCCCACGTCGTCACCACGTATCGGCTTACGGAGCACCACACCTCGGGGGCCATGAGCCGCTGGATCCCCTGGCTCTCCGAGCTCCAGCCCGAGCTTTTCTGTGAGATCAGCCCCGAGCTGGCCGCCGAAAAGGGCGTGGAGAACACCGGCTGGGTCACCATCTCGACGAGCCGGGGCAAGATCCACTGCAAGGCCCTCGTCTCCGACCGCATCCCCGTCTACGACTTCGAGGACAGGAAGGTACATACCATTGGCCTCCCCTACCACTGGGGGCCAAACGGCCTCATCAAGGGCGACGTCGTCAACGACCTGATGCCGGTCTCCCTGGAGGCAAACGTCGCCATCCACGAGGCAAAGGCATTCACCGCCAACCTCGAAGCGGGAAGGGTATAGCGCCGTGAGGGATCCAAGGGGCACGCGCACCACCCCCGAGGACACCACCAGCGATACCCAGAGGGCCGAGAGCTCCCACCGGGAGACCATGCAGCAGGACCTTATGGACCTCGGGGCGTGGCTGTCCGAGCATCCGGGGGCGGCACCGAAGAACCTCAAGCCCATAAGGAGCGCGAAGGTTCTGGACCCGGGCGTCTACTACAACATGGGCACGGGGATGGTGGACAGGATCTTCAGCCCCCAGCGCGTCGCCCTCGGCCACAAGATGTTCCGCGTAAGCAGAGACCCCGCCGCGCCGGTGGAGGAGATCCGGCACCGAGTGCTGGAAGGGAAGTGACGGATGGCCACGGGATTCCTTACCGACACCACGGTCTGCATAGGGTGCAAGGCGTGCGAGGTCGCCTGCAAACAGTGGAACCAGCTCCCCGCCGACGGCTACGAGCTGACCGGCGACTCTTATGACAACACCAGGCAGCTCTCTGGAACTACCTGGCGCCACGTCGCCTTCATCGAGAACCCCAGGAAGCGGCGCCTGACCGGGGACGTAGACCTCGTAGCCCTGGCCGAGGACGTTACGGAGCCGCTGCCGGGTGGCGCCGAGCTCGACGCCCTCGGGCGTTGGGCCTTCATGAGCGACGTGTGCAAGCACTGCGTGGCGGCGCCGTGCCAGCAGGCCTGCCCGACCGGCTCGATAATCCGCAACGAGTTCGACAACGTCTACATCCAACCCGATATCTGCAACGGCTGCGGCTACTGCGTCCCCGCCTGCCCCTACGGCGTTATCACCCAGGTGCCCAACGACGGCCGCGCCTTCAAGTGCACCCTCTGCTACGACCGCCAGAGGGACGGCCTCGAACCGGCCTGCGCCAAGGCCTGCCCCACGGAGTCCATCCAGTTCGGCGAGGTCGAGGACCTGAAGGCCCGCGCCGAAGCGCGGGTACAGGAACTACACGACAAGGGCTACACGCAGGCCTACGTGTGGGGGACGCCCGAGGTCGGGGGTACGGGCGGCATAGGGGGCAACCACTCCAAGTTCATCCTCATGGACGAGCCGGAGACCTACAACCTACCCAGGCATCCCTTCTTGCCGCAGGAGAAGGTCAAGGGAGGGACCATCGCGAGCATGGTAGCCGGGGCGGTGCTCGGGGCGGTCGTGGCGCTGGCGTTCAGGGAGCGGGGGTAGAGAATGGGCGAGACGGGGAGGGACCGGATCCAGCAGGGCAACGGGCGGGCGGAGACAACGCACCATCCCGAGACGGACGCGAAGCGTAAGGACAAGAACTACTACGGCATCCCACCCATTAAGCGGGCGCACTGGACGTGGCAGATCCCACTGTACTTCTGGATCGGGGGTATCGGAGCGGGGGTCCAACTGTTCTCCACCATGGCCCAGATCCTCGGCCACGAAGACCGGGCTCTCACCCGCGCCAGCCGCTACACGGTGCTCGGCACCATGGTCCTCAGCCCCGTGCTCCTGATCTGGGACCTTGGTCGTCCGGAGCG
>DASUPX010000005.1:0-26248 GCA_036280905.1 Rubrobacter sp.
GGTACCCGCACACCTGATGGTCGAGACCTCGCGCGTGGCGGCGCTGGCCGAGCAGGCCTGGATCTCCGCCCGCGAAGCCTCGGAATGGCCCATGTTCGCGCCCCATCTGGAACGGATGGTGGCCCTGAAAAAGGAGGAGGCCGGTTACCTCGACGCCGAACATCCCTACGATGCCATGCTCGATCTCTACGATCCGGGATCGACCACGGAGCGGCTGCGCACCATGTTCGACGAGTTGAAGGCGGGGATAGTACCCCTCGTTCGAGACGTCTCGGCCAGGCTCGACGGAGACCGCGCCGCGCCGCTGACGGGCGTCTTCGAGGAGCAGGACCAGGAGGCGTTTGGCCGCGGCATCATCTCCAGGTTCGGCTACGACTGGAGCAGGGGCCGCCAGGACAGGGCGATCCATCCGTTCTGCATCAACTTCGGGGGCCCAGACGACGTGAGGATCACCACCCGCTTCGACCCGATACGGCTCGTCGTGGGCCTGTTCGCTTTCTGCCACGAGGCGGGGCATGCCCTCTACGAGCAGGGGGTTGATCCCTCCTTCTCGCGCACCCCCCTTTCGGGCGGCGTCTCGATGGGCGTCCATGAGTCCCAGTCGCGACTGTGGGAGAACCTCGTCGCCCGCTCCCGACCGTTCTGGTCCTACTTTCACGATAGGCTCCTGGCAGCCTTTCCCGACAGGCTGGGAGGGCTGAACCGTGAGACCGTCTACAGGGCCGTCAACGCCGTGAGGCCGTCGGAGATCAGGACAGAGGCCGACGAGTTGACCTACGACCTGCACGTCCTGCTGCGCTTCGAGCTGGAGGTAGCCCTCTTCGAGGATAACCTGGCCGTCGCCGATCTCCCAGAGGTCTGGAACGCAAAGATGGACGAATACCTGGGCGTGATCCCCGAAAACGAGACGCGCGGCATCCTTCAGGACACCCACTGGGCCATCGGACATTTCGGTTACTTTCCCAGCTACACCGTTGGCAACGTACTCTCGGTCCAGCTCTTCGAAGCCGCTGTAGGCGAGCGGCCCGAGATCTTCACCCAGATGGAGCGCGGCGAGTTCGACGCCCTTCTCGGGTGGCTGCGGGAGAACGTACACCGCCACGGCAAGAAGTACGAGCCGGACGACCTGATCTCGAACGCCACCGGCCGCCCTCCGGAGACGACGCCTTACCTCGCGTACTTGCAACGAAAGTTCGGCGAGCTGTACGGCCTCTAGAGGCATCAGTGCTGTAGCCAGGCTCGTTCGGCTTCAGCGCGGGAACCTGCGGCTACCGTATAGGATGCGGCGCTGCGAGAGGGTCCCCATTGGCATGCAGAGGACGAGGCTAGGGTGGGTCCTCGGCGGCTCCAGGCGCGAAGTTGTGTTCGATCCAGGCTACCGCGTGCTCGACCAGTTGTGGGGCCTCGAACAGGTAAGCTGTGGCATTCCCGAACTCCCCGCTCTTCCCACAACCCGCTGCGAGCGCCGAGCCCGCGAGGTAGGAGACGTAATCGTCTTTGCCCAGGACACGCTCGTAAGGAAGTGCCCCCTCCCCCGTGTCGATATCGGAGAACGTCCTCCAGACGCGCTCCCCACCTTCGTCGATCGGGTATCGGTAGGAGATACGGCGCTTGTCCGGGACCTTTGCGATCGCCTCCGCATGATGCACCAGGGTAACGGTATCAAGCGGCGCACCAAGCATCACGACCCGGCCACCAAGCTCTACCAGCCTGGCGTAGGGCGTCCCGGCGCCGTAGGCATCATCGAGGGGGTGGGAGGCGGTGATCTCCCCGGCGAGCGTCCCAACGGCCGCGACCCCCGCCTCGGGATGCCAGCTGTGAAGCGCACCCGGCCAGGTCCTCAAGAGTTCCGGGACCCGGCCATGGTCCCGGCGCGATAGCGCGACCCGAGGGTCGTAGACCGGCTGCCCCTCCAGATAGGCTCGCCTCTCAGCACCGTCCAGGGCGTCGATGTCGTCGGGCGGCGCGTCTTGCCATCCCGTGTAGGCAACGAGCGTTCCCCCGGGACCCACAACGTCCATGATGGCCCGTACTACAGCCTCGGCTCCCCCCACCACACGCCCCAGCGCACTCAAGCGGCAATGGACCATGACCACCGAGCCCGATCCCAACCCCAACCGTCCGAGATCGTCGGCCAGCTCAGAACGCGTTACCAGCATGACCCACAACTTAACAGGCTGCCACCACCCCGACCACACCAGATGATAAGTAATCCGGTCAGACGGCGGCCCATCTCGAGGACCCGCTCCCTCCTCGACTCCGTGGCTCCCCGTTTTCGAGCGGACGAGAAGCGAGAGCCGAAGTCTAGAGGTGTGCCGACAAGGCGCGAAGCGCCATGTTGCCGAGGGGAGGACGCAGGCCTGAGCGTGCCAGGCTAGTCCGCCAGTACCAGGGTATCCTTGCTGCTGCCGCCGGCGGTGGAGTTCACGACGCGGGTGCCTGGTTGGGCGACGCGGGTCAGGCCCCCGGGCATCAGGTAGTCGATAGCGGGAAGTACGAAGGCCCGCAAGTCCACGAATACTTCGGTGGGCGAGTCTTTGCCGTTCCTCAAAAGATGGGTCGAGAAATCGAGCGTCTCCTGGGCCACGAATTGTGTGGGATCCTTGCTTATGCGGCGGCGGGTGGCGTCGATATCCTCGGATTGGGCCTCAGGACCGACCAGCACTCCCTGTCCTCCGTAGCCCTCGCGGGGTTTCACGACCATCTCGGGGAGGCGTTCGAGGACTTCGGCCCGGGTTTCCTCCTCCGTTAGCGCGTAGGTCGGCGCGTTCCGAAGGATGGGGCTCTCTCCAAGGTAGGTTTCGATCATGGCTGGCACATAGGGAAACACGGCCTTGTCGTCAGCGACCCCGACGCCGGGGGCGTTGACGAGCGCGACGTTACCTTCCAGGTAGACGCGTTCCAACTCGGGCAGGTCCGTATCGAAGTAATCCTCGTCGAAACGGCGGTAGATCACGTCTATCTTTCGGCCGCTCTCTCGCTCGTAGACCATCCGCTCGGATACCGCGCAGTCGGCGAGCGTCATCAGTGTAAGACCGCAGGCCTGGGCTATCCTGTTGTGCTCGAAGAACGCAGGATCTCGTCCTCCGCGCGTGATGACCACCACGCGGGGATCTTCCACGCCCTCGGGAGCGGCGAGCTCGAGCGTCTGACTCAGCCGGTCGTAGTAGGAGTAGATCTCCATCGCCCTGTACGCCCCGTAGACCTCTGGCATAGTCTCCACCGCGGCCCGCCTGATGACCTCGGAGTAGGCGGCCCCGCTTGGAACGCGCACGTTGTCCTCCAGCACCACGTACTCTCCGGAAGCCAGGTGCACCATGTCGGGTCCGTAGATGTGGATCGGCGCCGAGGGGCTGGGGAGGTCGTGCGGCCTGTGGAAGACGCTGCTGCGCACGATCTCCTCGGGAACGAGATCCTGGCCAGGACCGTAGACGCCGCGCAACCACGCGTTGAGCGCTTTTCCCCGCTGCAGGAGCCCCTCGGACAGGGTTCGCCACTCGTCGGCGGCTATGATGCGAGGTACCCAGTCCACGGGCAAGATGCGTTCGAGGTCTCCCTCCTCACCGGCGACGGTAAAGGTCACACCAAGCTCCCCGAGCCTCTCCCTGGCGCGCGCGATCCTCTCTGCCAGCTCCTCTTCGCCCAGTCCCTGGTACACCTCACGCAACGCCGCGTAGGGGCTACGCAGCGTGCCCGCGTCGTCATAGATCTCGTTGAAGTACGATGGCCTCAGTGTTCTTTCCTCCCGTCGCTGATACGTTCCTGGGGCCGTGCCCCTCTAGAAAATAGGGAAGACAGAGCGCTGCGTAATTGGCCCGACGACGCAAGATGCGTCGTCAGGTCAAGTGAACTTTTGGCCCTCGGGCAGGGCGCGGGGCTCACCTATTACGTAGCCCGGGGGTTGTCGCTGTCCAGGCTCCTCTTCACAAGGACGTTCACGCCGTAGAGTATGACGCCGATCCCAAGCATCAGGCCAGCCAACCCGAACACCGTCCAGTCGTCTATGGCCGTGTAGATCAGGAGGCTGGCGGAGACCAGGATGCCCAGGATGGGGAACACCGTGGGCGTGCGGAAATGCTCGTGCTCCACCTCATCGTTACGAAGCACGAGGACCGCGATGTTCACCATTATGAATGCGAGCAACAGCAGCACCACGGTGGTGGTCGAGAGGGTATCGAGTGCGTCGGGGTTACGGCCGATGGTGGCGAGGAGCGTCAGCACCACGAGCGTGGTGAAAAGGATTGCGACCCATGGGGTAAGGCGCCTGGGGTGGACCCTGGAGAACACCGCCGGCAAGACGCCCTGATCCGCCATCCCGTAGATCACGCGGGAGGCCATGATCATGTTGATAAGGGCCCCGTTCGAGACAGCGATCAACGCGATGCCCGCGAACAGGAGCGGCGGAAGCGCGAACGGGCTACGCTCCACGATCTCGAGCAACGGTCCGCTCGACTCTGCGAGCTGGGTGGTCGGCACCACCATCGAGGCCGTGAACGTTACGAGCAGGTATATGACCCCGGCGGCGAGAAGCCCGCCGAAGATCGCATACGGGTAGATTCTGCTGGGATGCCTCACCTCCTCGGCCACGTTGACCGCGTCGTCGAAACCTATGAGGGCGTAGAAGGCAAGGACCGTGCCGGCCAGGATGGCCGGGAGAAGGCTCGCGCCTTCTTTGAACTCGAACGCCCTAGCCGGCTCACCCGTTCCACTACCCAGCGTCACGATGCCGATCAGGACGATCAGCATCAGACCCGAGATCTCGATGCAGGTGAATATCAGGTTGAGCCTGACCGACTCGGAGATACCGTAAAAGTTGATGCAGCCGACGACCACGACGAACACGAGCGCGGCGAGCAGGCTCGGCACGCTTATGAACTGGAGAAGGTAATCGCCGGAGAACGCGAGGCTCAGGACGCTGGCCGACGTGAGGCTGGCCGCCGCAACCGCGAAGGCAACCATGAAGCTGACGAACGAGTTTCGGAAGGCGTTGTTGACGTAGGTTGCCGACCCACCGGCCCTGGGGTACTTGGTAACGAGCTCGGCGTAGGAGGCGGCGGTGAAGATTGCCAGCACGAAGGCGCACAGGAACGCGCTCCAGATGGCACCCCCCACAACGGCCCCGACCTCGCCGACGAGCGCGTAGATGCCGGCCCCAACGATGTCGCCGAGCACGAAGAAAAAGAGCAACCACGGCCCGATGCCGCGTTTAAGATCAGCGTGCTCGGTACCGTGAGATACGTGTTCGTCGTCCATATTCCCTCCCCGCCCGCTGACCGAAGCCTCAGGGCCTCCTTTCTACACTCCAGTTCCCATGTTACAGGACTAACGTAAAGTATTCACGCGATATTGAACGTTCTTCCCGGGGCGCCCCACGTCGTCCTCTGGCGGGATATACCCCCTCCACAAACCAGGGCGACAGGGTAGAATATCCGGGTAACCATACGGCTGCATCTGGTCGTTGTACTGGGGCCCAGCATGGGTCCCCGGCTCGTGTCTCTTCGCCGGCCCGAACACACCGAGAGCGTCGGGGTTTGACCGCACGTCGCGGCCACCACGCCGCCGGGTTCGCGTGTAACGTCAAGAACCGCGGAGCCTGCGAACAAGCTATGAAGCCACACGATCTGTCGTGGGTTTCGAACAATGAATATGCTTGCGTAGAGGTACGCAAGTTCGCGCAGCACGAGGGGCTGTGGTACTCGGGGGAAAGCTCGCAGACGGTAGCGCCGACGACGTTGCAAGAAGGCAAGACGGCGGCAGACCGCGGCTTCACGACCGTCTTCACCAGTCCGGCATCGTCGAGCACGGGGCCGGCCTCGGCTGGCCGGCCGCACCCGGTAGTGCCGTAGCTCCAGTTCCAGAGCTATGACGTCGAAGGCTCGACGGCCACGCACGTCCAGCTGCGGATGATCTCGAACCAGTGCACCGGGGGTCCCGCATACCAGGGCGACCCCGACGCTGCGAACAACAGCGACTGTACATCGGGATCGAATGAAGACCGGGTGGTTCGCGCAGCAGAACTAGAGGTGTTCGGACGCTAGGTCAGGGCGGGAGGTCGGAATCCGACCTCCCGCCCGACGCGGTCATCCTTCGGTCGTCGGTTTCCGCTGAAGGATGACCGCTATGGGCTCTCCACGGGGGCGAGCTCCAGTGGTGGGCTACTAGAGCAGGCCGGCCAGCCGCCTGACGCCCTCCTCGATCTGGTCGGGGGCTACGGCGCAGAACGGCAGCCGCACGAACCTGTCGCCTTCTACCGCTCCGCCGTCGTCGGGGTCGGCGAAGAAATCTGCGCCCGGCGTAAGGACAAGCCCGATCTCGGCCGCGCGCCCCACGAGGTCCTGGGTGTTGGCGTCTTCCGGGAGCATCACGCTCACGAAGAAGCCCCCCGATGGGATAAAGGCCTGGGCGCCTGGCAGCTCGCCGCGTACGGCGCCGGCCATAGCCTTCCAGCGCGGGGTGTAGAGCTCCTTGAGGCGCTCCACGTTCGGGGCGAGCAGCCCCCGGCGCAGGTACTCGGCGACCGCGGCTTGCGTAGGGAGCACCGGTGAGAGATATGTATCCTCGCCCAGGGCCGTAACCTTCCCGATCAGGTCTTCCGCGGCGATCATGAACCCCACCCTCATACCAGGGCTCAGGAGCTTGCTGAACGAGCTCATCGTGATGACGTTCGTGGGGTCGATCTCACGCAGGAGCGGAAGGTCCTCCCCCTCGTAACGCAGCTTGCGGTAGGGAATGTCCTCGATGACCTTGAAGCCGTACTCCCCGGCGAGCTCTACGATCCTCCTTCGCTTCGCCAGGGACAGCGTGGCCCCCGCCGGGTTCTGGAAGTCGGGCACCAGGTACAGGAACGCGGGCACCTCACGCTCGAGCGCCGCTTCCAGGCGTTCGACGCTAATGCCGTCCTCCTCGAGCGGGATGCCGATCGTGTTCGCACCACGACGCCTGAAGGTCTTGATCGCGCGGTCGTAGCTGGGCTGTTCGGTGTATACGGACGCGCCAGGAGGAATCAGATAGGACGACACGAGGTCCTGCAGCTGCAAGGAGCCGTTGCCGACGAGTATCTCTGCCGGCGACACCCCGTACTCGCTGGCCAGTTCCTCACGTAGTGGCGCGTAGCCTCGCTGCTGGCCGTACTGCAGGACGATGCTCGCGTCTTCGCGCACCACCGCGTCCAGGCACGCCCCCAGCTCTTCAGTCGGAAAGGCTTCGGGTGGTGGGACCCCACGGGTGAAGACTATCTTCTCGCTCGTCGTCATATTAATGACCCTCGCTCTCTATGTCCGGGAACTGCCAATCCTATCCGCTGGCCCGCCCCGGACGCAACCACAGTCCGCACTGATTTCCTCGAATTCCGGTGACTCACCGGCCCCACTTGCGCAACTCTACGGGACCAGGACCAGCGAGCCGAGACTCGATGAAGCTCGGCAGACAACTCGCCGCAAAGATAACGGCTGGATTCCCCCGCGCCTGTGGGCCTTACAGGAGCCTTTCCCGGCCTTCGCCCATCGCTTATACTGGCCCTTCCCCCTTCGGGCGGTGCGTCTGTACATCATGGTTGTTGGATCCCACCTCAGGACCACCAGTCGCCGCACGACCCTACCGTCTCAGGAGGACCACAAAGATGCACGTACGTCCCGTACCACCGGATGGCCTCGGCCGCTTCATAGAAGCCGCGAGCTCCCCGGAACATCAGGAAGAGGTAGCTCACTACCTGCAACGCATGTTCTCCGCCGGCTCGATGCGCCCCGAATGGTTCTTCATCGCCGAGCAAGAAGGCCTTCCCGTCGGGCGCTTCGCGTTCTGGACGCTACCCGGCATGGAGGCTCCCTTCGCCCTCGTACTGCTGGACGTCGACTGGGAGGGCGACTACGCGGAGGTTGGCACGCGCCTGCTTGAATACGCCCTGGACAAAGCGCGTGCCCTCGGGGCCGACGACCTGGAACACGTCATAGACTCCCCGCCCATACGTCCGCAATTTCAGCACCACGCGCAAAGGCGGGTCGAGCTCCTCGAAAGCGCCGGTTTCTACCGCCGGAGGGAGACGGGCCGCTACGAGCTCGCTGACGCCGAGCTGCCCGCCAGCCCGGGACGGCTCTCGTACCTCGGGTTAGAGGAGGTCGGCGAAGACAGGTTCATCGAGGCCATGCAGCAGGTCTCAGAAGGCACCCTCGACCAGGAGATCCTTGCCGAGCGCGAGAGGCTTGGCCGGAACAAAGCGGCGCGGGAGTTTTTCGACGATGCCCGCAGCGTCCAGCACGAGGCTTCCTGGTGGCGACTGGCCTACGCGCCGAACGGCGAGCTCGCAGGCCTCGTGATGCCAGCGGAGCCCCCTGGCTTCCTGACCATCTTCTACGTAGGCGTGGTGCCTGAGATGAGGGGACGGGGGTACGTGAACGACCTGCTCGCCACCGGCACCGAAACGCTCCTGCGCTACAGGGGAAACGGCGACAAGCCTCTAATAGCGGACACCGACGTTTCAAACACCCCGATGGCAGCCGCCTTCGAGCGCGCAGGATGGGCCAGGTTCGCCGGAAGGCAAGAATACGTCGTGGATCTCGGCGCTGGCGAATAGTATACGTCAGCACCCCCTGACGCCGACGCATCCTCCCCGATCTTCGCCCCAGCCTGGGGATTGCTAGGCTGGCTGCTCCCCCTAGGGGGTTTGATCGGGACGAAGCCACAAGGACACGTACGCGGGCTGCATGGTCTCCCTGACCACGTCAACCAGCTCGTCGTTGAGTGTCTTCAGGTCCGTCTCGTCCCTGAGCCTTGCCGAGAAGCTTTCGAGGGTCTTCCTGGCATCGTACTTCTTCCTGTAGAAGCGCCTGTCGATAAAAGTCTGGATGCGCCTCCGCAGGGGATTGAACAGGGCCGCTATCAGCAGGGTCGAGGCGACTACGGCGAGCCCGTTACGCTCTCCCATCACCGGCGAGAGCAGTTCCTGGAGCCCGGCCACGCCCCCGAAGTACACGAGGGTAAGCATCGCGGTGAGCGTGGCGTAGACGAGGGTTCGGTTTATTAGGATGTCGATGTCGTAGAGGTGATGCTTCACGATCGCGATACCCGTAAAGACCGGCAACCCGAGCAGGGAGACGGACATTATTACGATGCTCACCGGCACGTTGTAGGGTATGACCAGGACGCCGAGGCAGATACCCGCGACCATGATCGCGCCCCCGTAAGCGAGCCACTTGATCTGCTGTCGCTGCTCGCCCCGCACGCGCCCGAGCCTGACGATGAGCGAGGCCGCCGACCCAACCATGGAGCCTGCGGCCACGATGCTGCCAACCAGCCCCAGGAGCCCCACGGCGGGGCTATTCACGCCGAAGGGGTTCGCAATCTGCGGGAAATCTACTAGCGGTCCGGCCTTCAGCGCGTTGCCAACCACGCCACCGGCGCTGCCCAGCAAGACGCCCCAGGCCACGGGCCGCCATCGGCGTGAGGGTAGACGACCATCTGGGAACAACAGCAGCAGCAAGCTCAGGGGAGCGAACACCAGAAGGGACCACAGCCACGAAGACACCCAGGCCGCCATTTCTCCGAGGCCAACCTTGCCGAAACCGCTCGCCAGCCAGAAGTCGGCGTAATCACCCGCGAAGGAGTTGCAGCCTACCGTGACGCCCACGCCGCAAAACAGCCACCCTATCGCGTTGCGGGGGTGGCGGGAGGCGATAATGGCACCCACGACCGAGAACGGCAGCAGCGTGATGAGGATGGTGACCACGTTGGCATCTTCCGTCTCGCCGGATGAGAGGTTCGGAACCAGGGAGCTCGTCGCGAGGGACAGCACGAACCCGATCCCAAGCAGCGCCACCGCCAGCGCCACCAGAGACCAGGCCAGCCAGGCGGCGGTGTGGTTGGTACTCCCTCCGACCCCTCGGCCCTGCTCGCGCGTCCATTGTGCCATAGCGTCACACTAACCCGGTACCGTCTCTAGAGCGTTACGGTAACCGTTACGAGGCCAACCTATGCGCGAAGTCTGCAAGAATCTTGCTGGTCGAGGTCGCTGGTCTTCTGTGAGCGCGGTTCACGTGCTACCAGCGGCCGGACCGCTCTACTACGAGACTTGCTCCATCTCCGGCTCGGGTGTGGGTGGGGCGTAAGAGAGGCATCTGGGGCCTAGCAGTTGCTTGAGTTCGGCGTGTAGGTCCGAGGCGTCGTGGATGCCGGCGATCCGCTCCGACCTTCCGTCGCCGGAGACAAGGAAGAGGGGGCACTCGCCAGGATGCTGCCGGATCAACCCGAATGCCTCACGCGCCACCTCGTGCGAGAGGCCGACGAAGACGCCCGCGTCGAGGTAGAGGGGGTCGGCACCCGGCTCCAGATGCAGCTCTTCCATCTCCAGCGCCACTATGCGCGGGATACCCTCTTTCATCTCGACCTTGCCCTTGACCTTGAGGACGGCATCCTCGCGCACGCAGTCGGCACACTTGGCGTAGACACGCGGAAAGACCATGACCTCGGCCAGGCCACGCGTGTCATCGAGCTGCAGCATGGCCATCATGTCGCCCTTGCGCGTGGTGTTCGTACGCACCGAGGTGGCGAGCCCCCCGACCCACACGATGGCCCCGTCCCGAAAGCCTTCGAGCTCAGAGACCGTGGTGTTCGTGTGCTTCTTGAGCTTGTGCAGGACGGGCCGCAGGGGATGGTCGGAGACGTAGAGGCCCAGGGTCTCCTTCTCCCACTCCAGGTCGGTGCGTTTGTCCTGCTCGACGTCGGGGAACGCGGGCTTGGGCGGCACGAGTTCGGCCGCGTCGAACATGCAGAACTGGTCCTCGCTCGCCCCCTTCAGACCTCTTGTGGAGCGTTCGACGGCCCTTGCGTGGACGGCTACCATGGCCGCGCGTGAAGGCCCGACGTTGTCGAAGGCGCCACACTTTATGAGGGATTCAAGGGTGCGCTTGTTGTACGTCTTGGAGTCAACCCGCTCGCAGAAGTCGAAGATATCCTCGAAGGGACCGCCTTCTTGCCTGGCGGCGATGATCGAGTCCACGCATGAGTCGCCCACGTTCTTGACGGCCGAGAGCCCGAACCGGATGGTCCCACCCACCACCGTGAACCGACGACCGCTCTCGTTCACGTCGGGCGGGAGGACCTCTATCTTCATGGCCCTGGCCTCGGCAACGTACTGGGGCACCCTGTCCTTGGTGTTCATCACGCTGCTCATCAGGGCGGCCATGTACGCCTCTGGGTAGTGGGCCTTGAGGTAGGCCGTCTGGAAGGCCAGGAACGAGTAGCAGGCGCTGTGGCTCTTGTTGAACGAGTAGCCACCGGCCTTCTCCATCCAGTTCCACAGCTCTCCGGCACCCTCGGCAGAGACGCCGCTCTCCGCACAACCGGACATGAACTTGTCCCGAAGGGTCGCGAGCATGGCGGCGTTCTTCTTGCCTATGGCCTTGCGCAACGTGTCGGCCTCGCCGGGGGTAAAGCCTCCGAGGGTCTTGGAGATCTCCATCAGCTGCTCCTGGTAGGCAGCCACGCCGTAAGTGGGCTCCAGGATGGGCTTGAGGCGCTCGTCGAGGTACTTGACGCTATCGGGATCGTGCTTGCCACGCTTGAAGTTCGGGATGTAGTCCATCGGACCCGGCCTGTAGAGCGCGTTGAGCGCTACCAGGTCGTCGAAGCGGTCTGGCCTGACCTCCTGCAGCATCCGCTGCATTCCGCTCGACTCGAACTGGAAAACCCCGAACGTGTCGCCCCTGGCAAAGAGACGCAGGGCCTTCTCGTCGTCGAGGGGGATGGTGCGTATGTCGGGCTCCTCCCCACCGCTCTGGCGTATCGTCTCCAGGGTCTCCTCGATCACGTCGAGGTTGCGCAGCCCCAGGAAGTCCACCTTGAGCAGGCCAAGGGCCTCGACGTCAGACATGGGATGCTGGACCATGACCGAGGTTTCGTCCCTGGCGACGCGCTGCAGCGGCACGATGTCCGTCAGCGGCTCCTCGGAGATGACGACGCCCGCGGCATGGGTTCCCGCGTGGCGGGCGAAGCCCTCTATCTCGAAGGCCGAATCCAGAACCTGCTTGGCCGCCTCGTCCCTCGCGACGAACTGCATGATCTCCCGCGCGGGCCCCGGATGTTTCTCACCGGCCACGTAGGAGCCGTCCTCCGGGCGCAACACGTCCCTGAGTGTGGTCCCGACCGGCTTCTCCGGGATGAACTTGGCGAGCTTGTCCGTGTCCGAATAGGGGTACTGGTAGATCCGCCCCGAATCCCTGATGGCGGCCTTGGCGCCGATGGTTCCAAACGTGATGATCTGTGCCACGTGCTCGTGCCCACCGTACTTGTCCGTGACGTAGCGCATCACCTCGGAGCGCCCCGAGACCGAGAAGTCTATGTCAACGTCCGGCATATTGATTCGGTCGGGATTGAGGAACCGCTCGAAGAGCAGGGAGTATTTCAACGGGTCGAGGTCCGTTATCTCCAGCGCGTAGGCGACGATAGAACCGGCCGCCGAACCGCGTCCCGGGCCAACCGCTATCTTCTTGTCCTTGGCGTACTTGACGAAGTCCCAGACGATGAGGAAGTAGTCGGCGAAGCCCATCTTCCCGATGGTTTCGAGCTCGAACTCGAGGCGCCTCCTTACCTCCTGCGTCCTGGCCCTGCCACCGTAACGCCGCACCAGACCTCGCTCGCACTGCTCCCTGAGGTACTGGTCCGCCGTGTACCCCTCGGGCTTTGGGAAGTTTGGCAGACGGGTCTTGCCGAGCTCGATCCCCACGTCCTCCACCGTCTCCACGACCTTGACGGTGTTCTCGAGGGCCTCCGGATGATCGGGGAAGATGCGGGCCATCTCCTCGACGGTCTTCACGTAGAATTCCTCGCCGGAGAACTTCATGCGCTTGGGGTCGTTGTAGAACTTGCCGGTTCCAATGCACAGAAGCACGTCGTGCATTCTGGCGTCGTTCCTCGTGGTGTAGTGAGAGTCGTTGGCGGCGACGAGCGGGATCTCGGTCTCTTTGTGGAGCCTGATCAGGCCCTCGTTCACCCGCCGCTGCTCGGGGATTCCGTGGTCCTGCAGCTCCAGGTACACGTCGTCGAAGATGTCCGCGTACTCGAAGAGCAACTTGCGCGCCTCGTCTGGACGTCCCTCCAGTATCCGCGTCGGCACCTCGGCCGAGAGGCAGCCAGAGAGGCAGATGACCCCGCGCCCGTGCTTCCTGAGCATCTCCATGTCGACCCGCGGCTTGTAGTAGAACCCTTCGAGAAACCCAGACGTGGAGAGCTTCATAAGGTTCCTGTATCCCTCGGCCGTCCTGGCGATGAGCGTCAGATGATAGTAGGGGGCCCTGCTCCGGTCTTTCCTGTCCGCCGTAACGTAGACCTCGCAGCCCATCAGGGGCTTGATGCCGGCGTCCCTGGCCTCCTTGTAGAACTTGACAGCCCCGTACATAACCCCATGGTCTGTCAGGGCGAGGCCTGGCATGCCCTGCTCTTTTGCGAAGGAGACGAGATCCCTGATCCGGCTGGCCCCGTCGAGCATCGAGTACTCCGAGTGACAGTGCAAATGCGCAAAAGCGCCACCCGACGAAACCGCCAATCTGCCTCCCTGTACTCAGGGCTTCGGCGACGCCCCGGTGGAACGCCGCCACTCGCCTAGTTCTCCCCGTCGTCTCCCGACGTCAGCTACTATAAGGCACAGCCCCGCCGATTGTCCAGGCTCCCTCGACCACAGCTTGAGGCATATTTTGCAGGACTTTTCAGGGGGAGCTTTCAGCTTTCGGGGGTCAGATATCAGCTATTAGGGCCGCAGCGCAGCCCTCGTTCCAGGCGTATCCACGGGCGTGGAGCCAGTATATATGGAACGATTGGCAGGCGTCAGAAAGTCGGCTATTTCCGTTTACGACTGAAAGCTAAAAGCTAAGAGCTGATGGCTACTCTTCGTCGTCCTTCCACAGAAACCAGTTAAGCGCTATCTGGGCGCTGAGTACGGCGAAGAGCAATGCGAAGAGGCCGTGTGCGAAGTCGTGGCGCCAGGCGGTGTAGACGACCAGGGCGCAGGAGACGGTCAGGGCGGAGACCACGAAGAGGAGCGTTACGCCCATAACCGTGGCTTGGAGGGCTCGTTTGACCGGGCCGTCGCGACGGCCCTGGCTCCGGGTCAGGCTGGCGCCGCGCGCCATCTTTTCAGTCCTTTTTTCCTGTACTGGTCGAGGTTCCCGCGGACTTTTCGCTCGATTTATCCTTGGGCTTGTCCTTCTTGCCCGAGTCACCGTTCGAGCTCTGCGAGTCGTCTTTTGTTGCGGTCTCTCTCTTGGAATTGTTGCTGTAATCCGTCGAGTAGAAACCAGAGCCCTTGAACGAGATGCCCACGGGGTGGAGGACCTTCCTGACCGGGGCCCCGCACTCGACGCAGGTGGTCAGGGGGTCTTCCGAGAGTTTTTGCATCACGTCGAAGACGTGTCCGTTTTCACACTTGTATTCGTAGATTGGCATCCAGCCTCCAGTTTAAATGCTCGTGGGTACAAATTATACAGGCTGGACGATATCTCGGTTCTGGAGGTCGACTATTTCGGACGTCTGGTCGGGTCGAGATCCCCCGATCCAAAATCCTCCTTGAGGTGTTCGCGGGCCGTCTGGATGAGCTCGGGACGGGCGCAGATCTCCTCGACCTCCTCGCGGGAGGCGTTGCGCCTTACGTACTCCTCGTTCACGATGTCGCCGAGGTGTGCACCCTCCCCCACGCGGTGCATGATGTACTCGAGTACCCGCTCTTCACGCTGCGAAGGCCTGTCTCTGTTGAACAGCCGGTCCCAGAAAGACCGCTTCTTGCTCTCTGGCATGACTCACTCCTCGTCTCAGGGTCCTCTTGCGCAAGTGTAACGAACCGCACGTCCCTAGTATAGCCCCGGAGTCCGGCCCCGGAAAGGTCTTGGCGCGCGTGCGTCCTCAAGCGTCGGTCTCGGTCTTTTCGGGCAGCCCGTCCAGTGCCTCTCCCGATAGCCTGTGTACGGTCCAGCCCGTCATAGCCAGGGCGCCAAGCGACTCGTAGAACCCGATGGAGGGCTCGTTCCAGTCGAGGACGGACCATTCCAGGCGCCCGCAACCGCGCTCTCTGGCCAACCTGGCCAGGCGAACCATCATGGCTTTTCCCATCCCCCTTCCCCGGAACCCTGGGCGCACGTAGAGGTCTTCCAGGTAGATGCCCGGCTTGCCGAGAAAGGTGGAGAAGTTGTGGAAGAAGAGGGCGAACGCTGCAGGGTGGCCATCCAGTTCCCCGATCAGGGCTTCCGCCACTTGCCGTTCGCCGAACAACCAGCCGCGAAGCCCTTTCTCCGTCGCTATCACCTCGTGGGCGAGCCTCTCGTACTCGGCCAGCTCGCGGATGAGGGCCAGGATCAGGGGCACGTCCTCTTCGGTAGCGCTCCGAACCAGCATCCCAGTCCCGCTGGTGGCTAGACCCGGGCGCCGACGAGCGACTCGGCGATCTGGACGGCGTTTGTGGCCGCCCCCTTGAGCAGGTTGTCCGAGACACACCAGTACTCCACAACGTTCCCTGAGACCCGCAACCGCCCAACGTGTACCCCGGAATCGCCGGCGTGCTCCAGGGGGGTTGGGAAATCGTCCGCGTCCCCGGAGTACGTGACGCCGGGCGCGCTCGACAGTACGTCAGCCACCTCCTCCAGCGTGGTCTCCCTGGCGAGCTCTACGTAGACGCTCTCGGAATGGCCGGTGTGGACGGGTATGCGTACGGCGGTCGCGTGGACCTCGAGGTCGGGGAGGTCCATGATCTTGCGCGTCTCCCTCACCATCTTGGTCTCCTCGGTGGTCCGCCCGTCCTCCCCAACAGAGCCGATAAGGGGGATGGCGTTGCCATGGATGGGCTTCGGGTAGACGTCCTCTCGCCCGTTCTCGAGCGCCTCCACCCCACCACGGCCCGACCCGGAGACCGCCTGATAGGTCGACACGACCACCTTCTCGATGCCGAACTCGCGGGCCAGCGGCGCGAGCGTTACAACCATCTGGATGGTCGAACAGTTGGCGTTCGCGATGAGGCCATCGTGTCCTTCCGCCGCCCCGGCGTTTACCTCTGGCACGACGAGCGGCACGTCGGGGTCGAGCCTGAAATCACTGCCGTTGTCTATTACTACAGCCCCCCGTGAGATGGCCTCCTGGGAGAGCTGGACAGCGGCGCCCTTCTCCCCCTCGGTGCCAGCGAAGAACGCGAAGTCCACGCCGTCGAAGGCCTCCGGCTCGGCCACCCCGACCTCGAAGGTCTCCCCGGCTAGCACCGCCGTCCGCGCGCTCCTGGCCAGAACCCGCAAATCCTCGATCGGAAAGTCACGCCGCCTCAGCTCGGCGACCAGCCTGTCGCCCACCATCCCGGCGCCTACTACCGCTACCGTATAACCTCTGCCCATATCACCCTCCGCCAAATATCTGATGCCTGAAACCTACAGCGCCTTGTGCGCGATATCCAGAAGGTCCCAGACCACCCCGCTCGCCGTGCGTTCCGGGCCGGCGCCGGGACCACGAACGGTGAGGGTAACATCCGAGTAGCGGCGGGTGCGGAAATCGAACACGTTCTCGGGACCGCTTATGGGGCCGAAAGGGCTCTCCACGGGGGTGTCCTGCAGGCCGACCCTGACGGGGCCATTCTGCGGAATGCGTACCAGGTAGCGGAGCATGTGGTGTTCTTCGACCGCGAGCAGGCGCGCCGCGAACGCCTCGTCGTGTTCAGGGAGGTGTCGCATGAACTCGTCTAGCGGGACGTCCTGCAAGCCCTCTGGGACCAGAGATTCGTAGGGGATCTCTTCCGGTTCGATCTCGCGGCCCATCATGCGGGCCAGGATGATGGCTTTCCTGGCCACATCCAGGCCAGAGAGGTCGTCGCGGGGGTCGGGCTCGGCATAGTGGAGGTCCACGGCCTCCCCCACCGCCTCGGAGAATGACCTCCCATCCTCCACCGCGCTCATGATGAAACCAAGGGTTCCGCTCGGGCTGGCCTGTATCTCTAGTATCTCGTCGCCCGTCTCAAGAAGGCCGCCAATGGTGGAGATGATCGGCATCCCCGCCCCCACCGTGGCTTCGTGCCTGAGACGCTCCGGGATCATGCGCCTTAGCTGCTCGTACTGGGCCGTGCTGCCGGAGAGCGGGCCCTTGTTGGAGAGGACGAGGTACGCGCCGCCGCGGATGCCGAGCAGGTCGATGTCGAAGGTGCCCCCGTGCACCGCCACGTCCACCACTACCCGCGCGAAACCCGGCTCGGGGGCCGAGCCGAGCACGTCCTCCAGCGGCTCGACGCCGAGCTCGGTGAGGCTGCCGCCTTCCTCCTTCAGGCGTAGGGCCTGGGGAAGCAGCTCCTCGCCCGAGAGGGCGCCCGAGGTGTCCGAGACGGCGCGGTACTTGACCTCGATGCCGTCGCCCAGCCAGCGCTTCCGTTCTTCGAGGACGATCTGGGCCACAGCCCGGCCCACATGCCCCAGGCCGACCTGGACTATCTCCAGCCGCTTCACGCCACCTCTTCGCCGGCGTATCTTGCCCCGGGCGGGATCAGGCCGGCGTGCAACGCCCGCAAGGCGTCGAGGCCGACGTCGGCGGCCACGACGAAGACAAGGCCGGCCGAGGCGATACCGAAGTGCTGCACCGGGATGCCGGCCTCCCGCAAGAGGCGTCGCCCGCGCTTCAGGTCGTCCTCCTCGGGAGAACCTATGCACACGACCATCGCAGCCCGCCCCTCCCGGCCGTCGGTGCAGGGGATCTCCATGGCGACGTTCTGCCTGAGCGCGACGCAACGTACTCCCGACCCGGGATCAAAGCCCGTGACGTGGGTTCCCGCGCCCTCTGGCGCGAACGTGTTGCGCACGTAGACCTCTATACCGGCCTCCTCGGCGGGCTCCATTGTCCTTGGATGCAACACCTTGGCGCCGAGCCCGGCGAAGACGCCGGCCTCCCTATATGAGAGGCGCGGCATGAGTGAGGCGTCCGGGACCAGCCGCGGGTCCGCATCCAGAACGCCGTCCACGTCGGACATGATCCAGACCTCTTCAGATCCGAGCGCCCTCCCGAGCACCGTGGCCGAGAGGTCAGAACCTCCTCTGCCGAGCGTGGTCGGCTCTCCCCCCGGCGAGCGCCCCACATAACCGGGCACTACTGCCACCATGCCGCGGTCGAGCAACGGTGCGACATGGCGGGCCGCGCCCTCGCGGGTGGCAGCGACGTCCACCTCGGCCTCACCGAAGTTACCATTTGTGGCTATGGGGTCGGCCGCCACGGCGGCGGCCGGCACGCCCTGCTTGCTGATCGCGCCTGCCAGTATCCGGGAGGAGAGGCGTTCTCCGTAGACCGCGATCTCATCCCTCCGCGCCTTGAGGTTGCCGGAGGGGGCCTCTATGGCCCGCTCGAGTTCGCCGAGCAGGTCCACGATCTCGCCCTCCACCTCGGGCAGCCGCTCCGGGTCGACGGCCTCACGGGCGGCCAGCAGGTGGCGCTCGGCGAGTGAGCGCCGGAGCTCGGAGACGGGGGCCCCGTGCGTCTGCTGCTGCAGCGTCTTTCTCACCCATCCAGAGCTCATCCTGGCGTAGCCGAGCAGGGTATCCGTGGTGCCGCCCATCGCAGAGACCACGACGACCACGGGCCGTTTAGCGGCGGCGTCGGCGACTATGCGGGCGGCGCGGGCGAACTCGCCGCCGCCGCCCACAGAGGTGCCCCCGAACTTTATGACGAGGGGTCGTTCCAACCGGGTCACGCCCTGTTCAAGGCGGTATCGAGGTCGTACAGGATGTCGTCGATGTCCTCGAGGCCGACGGAGAGCCGCACGTAGTCGTCGGTAACGCCGGTCGCCTTCTGCTCGTCGACGGAGAGCTGCGAGTGGGTGGTCGAGGCCGGGTGGATTACCAGGCTCTTGGCGTCGCCCACGTTCGCGAGCAGGCTGTGCAACTGCAGACCGTCGATGAAGCGCTTGCCCGTCTCGAGGCCACCGTCGATGCCGAAGCCGAGGATCGCCCCGAAGAGCCCTTCACGATGGTACTTCGCCGCCAGCTCGTGCGCCGGATGGTCCTCCAGGCCCGGATAGTTCACCCAGTTCACCTTCGGGTGGTCCCGCAAGAACTCGGCCACCGCCTGGGCGTTCGTGGAGTGGCGCTCCATGCGCAGGGGCAGCGTCTCCAGGCCCTGCAGGAAGAGGAAGCTGTTGAACGGGCTTATGGCCGGGCCCCAGTCCCTAAGCATCTGGACCCGCGCCTTCAGGATGAACGAAAGCTCGCCGAGGGTCGGGTAGATCTCCAGCCCGTGGTAGGAAGGGTCTGGCTCGGTGAAGCCTGGGAACTTGCCGTTGTCCCACGGGAAACGGCCGCCGTCCACGATCACGCCCCCGATGGACGTGCCGTGCCCCCCTATGAACTTGGTCGCCGAGTGGACGACGATATCGGCGCCGTGCTCCAGCGGGTTGACCAGGTAGGGGGATGGCAGCGTATTGTCGACGATCAAAGGCACGCCCGCCTCGTGGGCGACGGCCGCTGCTCCCTCGATGTCCAGGGCGTTCAGGGCGGGGTTGCCGACGGTCTCGGCGTAGACAGCCCGCGTCCGGTCCGTGATCGCCCCGCGCAAGGCGTCGAGGTCTGTCGAGTCGGCGAACTTCACGTTGATGCCGACCTTGGGCAGGGTGTAGTGGAAGAGGTTGTAAGTACCACCGTAGAGCTCGGCCGCGGAGACGAGCTCGTCCCCGGCCCCCATGATGTTTAGGATGGCGAGCGCCTCAGCGGACTGGCCCGAGGCCGTTGCGAGGGCCCCCACGCCTTTCTCCAGGGCGGCGACGCGCTTCTCGAACACGTCGGTGGTGGGGTTCATGATCCTGGTGTAGATGTTGCCCTCTTCGGCGAGCGCGAACAGGTTCGCCGCGCGGTCCGTGTCGTCGAAGACGTAGGAGGTGGACTGGTAGATGGGGACCGCCCGGGCCGTCGTCGCCGGGTCGACCTCCTGGCCGGCGTGCAACGCCAGCGTGTCGAACCCGTAGTCGCGCTCCTGTACCTGGTCCGCGGTGTCTGTCATGTCGCTCCCTTCGGTCGCTCTAGCTATCTGCTGTAAGCTTGTTCTTGGTGAACGGTTGTATCGCTTCTGTCAGTTCTTTCCAGTCTTTGAGGAAGGCGTCGTGGCCGCTCAGGGTGTCTATCTCGGCGTAGCCGGCTCTGGCTCCCGCGTTTTTCGCCTTCTCGGACGTTTCGATCACCTCTGCCGCCGGGAAGAGCCAGTCGCTGGTTATTCCTACGAAGAGGACCTCGGCCCGGATGCGCGAGTAGGCCTCCTCGCCTGTTCTGTAGCCGGAGGCCACGTCGTACAAGTCCATCGCCTTCGAGAGGTAGAGGTAGGAGTTTGCGTCGAAGCGGCCTGTCAGATCCCGCCCCTGGTAGTGGAGGTAGCTCTCGATCTCGAACCTGCCCCCGAACTCGGGGTAGATAGCGGGACGGCTCGCGGGCCTCCGGCTGAACCTCTCCCACTGGCCTGGCGCGCTCTGGTAGGTCATCATGCCGGCCATGCGGGCGATGGCCAGGCCCTCATTGGGGCTGCGGCCCGTTCCGTAGTAGTCGCCTTCCTGCCAATCCGGATCGGCCATGATGGCGCGGCGGCCCATCTCGCTCATCCCCACTCCTTGCGGCCCGAGGGCGCCGGTGGCTGCCACGGGCACGGCCTTCTCGACGAAGTCCGGGAACTCGACCGCCCACTCAAGCGCCTGCTGGCCGCCTATGGAGCCGCCCGCCACGAGGGCGAGCCTGCGGATCCCAAGGGCATCGAGCAGACGCTTCTGGGCCCTCACCATGTCCCTGATCGTGACCACGGGGAATCGCATCCCGTAGGGGCGCCCACTTTCAGGATCCACCGAGGCGGGCCCCGTGCTTCCCGAGCAACCGCCGAGCACGTTGGAGCAGACCACAAAGTACTCGTTGGTGTCTATCGGACGCCCCGGCCCGACCATAGGGTCCCACCAGCCGCCGCGCCTGTGCGTCTCGTTGGGCCCCCCGGCGGCGTGGGAGTCACCCGTCAAGGCGTGGACGAGGAGTACCGCATTATCGGCGGCCTCGTTCAGCTCGCCCCAGGTTTCGTAGGCCAGGGTGACGTCGGGAAGGTACCCGCCGAGCTCGGGCTCGAAGGGGCCTATGGGATGGTTGGTTTTACCCTGGAGGGCCGGAGCGTGGCTAGCGCCGGCCCCCGGGTCTAGTGTCATATTCGGCAGTAATGTAGCCTCCTCTCGGTCGGGTTACACGCCTTTGGCGCAACGCCTCTCGCGCAACCCGCTCGTAGAAGAGGCTGCCCGCCTCTCCCCACATCTTCCAGGACGGTAATGATCGTCCTGCTGGACTTGGCACCTTGCGTTCTGTGCTACCGCCGGTTGCCGCGGTTTCTCGGGGCCAGTTCCCTCCGCCGCTCTCGATGCGAGTTCGCGCTAGGCGTGGATGCTAACCCACCCGAGGTCTTAGCGTCAAGGGCCGAAAGGGCACCCATCGGGACGCCGGACCGAAAGGTGCGTTCCAGGGGTCGCCGGCCGCCTGTGCGTCATCCCCAGAGATACTGGACCCGGACCTTGATCAGCCCGCGGCGTTGCATCTTGGGCCAGATGTCCATCCGGCGGGCCACGCCGGGGGTTATATCGATGCCAGCCGGGTTTCCGACCTCCCGCCCGAACTGGTCTTTGCCCCTGTTGTAATTGTTGAAGAAGGCAGCCTGCGCCTCGGGTACGCAGCGTGGGAGGTCTTTCCACATGCTCCTGTACTTCGAGCCCCTCCAGTAGTTGTCCCGGATGTTCCAGGGACCGGAATCCTTCACAGGTGCCCGAGCGCTGGTGCCCTTTCTAATGTCGGTGATCCTGACCTTTTTTCCACCGCTGAACTTGACCTTCTTGTGCGGTAGGGCCACCTCGTACCTGGTGAGGCCCCTGTAATAGGACATCCACACCCTGCACTTGTAGCCGGCCGACGTGGCGGAATACGAAGCCTCGCTCGCGGCCTCGTATTCCGCGCCCTCGGCCAGCCACTGCTCATCAACCCAGGGGCCGAGATCCGCCGTCCTGCCCTCCGGCAGAAGCTTCCCGACGTCGGACTTGGTCTTGGCGATGGCTTTCTTCAGCTTCTCATCGAAACCGGAGGCAGAGATCTTGCCTCTTATCTTCGAGTCCGAAGCGCCTCTGTTCGCCTCGATGATCCTGTCGCTGTCGTCGTACGCCTTGTCTAGCGTGGTCCTCTCTCTGTTGGCCAGGGCCAGAACCTTTTGCATCTGCTCGTCGCCCAGGCCGAACTCCTTCTGGAACTCCTCGGCGTTCTGATCGTCTGAGAGCAAGAAGGAGAGCGCCGGTTTCTGGGGATCGTCGTATGCGGAGTAGCTCTCCGCCCGGGCCCCCGACAGACCGAGCGCGATCGCGAGGCCAGCCCCAGCCGCAACGGCAGACAGCAACAACACGACCCGTAGGCCAAAGATCCGGCGCGGCCAGCCCGCACGCAATGTATGCACGGAGTCCCCCTCCTGATTGCTCAACGCCACGAATTTTACACGTTCGTGCGTATGTTACGAGCTGGCCCCGTCGGAAGGCAGTCCCCTCCTCAGTACGCCCGGGCGAAGATCGCGGTCAGACCCGGTTTTCCGGAGACGAGGTCCTCGCCCTCCTCGCGCTCGAAGGGGAGGAGCCGGATCGTGGCCTTGGTGTCCTCTTTGATCTTCTGCTCCGTCTCCCTGCTACCGTCCCAGGGGGCGACGACGAAGCCACGTTTTTCGGCGATGATCTCCTTCAAGTCGTCGTAGCTCTGCGCCCGACGGGTGTTCTCCTCGCGGAAGGTCTCGGCCTGGTGGAGCATGTTCTCCTGGATCTCCCCCATCAGGCCGTTGAGCCTCCCGGCCAGCTCCCTTCGGTCCACGAACTCCTTCTCGCCGGTGTCGCGGCGCACCAGCACGGCCTGGCCCTTCTCGATGTCTTTGGGACCGAGCTCGACGCGCACCGGAACGCCCCTGAGCTCGTGCTCGTTGAACTTCCAGCCTGGCGAGTGCTCCTCGTCCAGGTCCATTTCCATACGAAGGCCGGCATCTCTAAGCTCGCCGTACAGGGCCTCCGCCTCGCGGCGGACCTCGCCCTTGTTCTTGCCCCGCCAGATCGGTACCACCACCGCCTGGGTTGGTGCGATCTTTGGCGGAAGCTTGAGGCCCCTGTCGTCGCCGTGGACCAGGATGAGGCCCCCTATGGTTCGTGTCGAGAAGCCCCACGATGTCTGGTAAGGATGGACCCTGTCCTGGTTCTCGTCGAGGAAGGTGATGTCGAAGGCTCGGGCAAAGTTCTGCCCGAGGTCGTGGCTCGTCGCCGCCTGCAGGGCGCGTCCGTCGCCCATAAGCCCCTCACACGTGAACGTCTCGACCGCCCCCGCGAATCGCTCCGACTCGCTCTTCGCGCCGGTCAGCACCGGCATGGCCATGGTCTCGTAGAAGCAGTCGCGGTAGACGCCTAGCATCCGCAGCGTCTCCTCCCGCGCCTCCCCGGCGGTCGCGTGAACCGTATGGCCTTCCTGCCAGAGAAACTCGGAGGTCCGCAAGAACGGGCGGGTCACCTTCTCCCAGCGCAACACGTTGCACCACTGGTTTATCAGGACGGGCAGATCCCTGTAGCTCTGGATCCAGTTCCTGTAGAAAGCGCCGATAATGCTCTCGGAGGTAGGACGGATGGCGAGCCTTTCCTCGAGCTCCTCCCTCCCGCCGATGGTAACCCAGGCCAGCTCCGGGTCGAAACCCTCGACGTGATCTGCCTCCTTCTGAAGGTAGCTCTCAGGTATGAGCAGCGGAAAGTAGGCATTCCTGTGGCCGGTCGCCTTGAAACGGTCGTCGAGGTCGCGCTGGACACGCTCCCAGATCTCGAACCCGTAGGGCCTGATGGCGAAGGTCCCCCGCACCGGGCCGTAATCTGCGAGCTTGGCCATCCTCACGAGTTGCAGGTACCACCGGCTCGGGTCCTCGCTCTTCTTGACCAGCTTCTCGACCGCTTCGGTCATGCGCTACTCCTCTCCTGATGAAATAGTGACCAGCAAGAGAGTATAGCGTTCCGGTCCCACTATAGGCCCGGGGTGAAAGATGCTCCGGGGCCGCCGGGATAGATCCCGGCGGCCCCGGAGCTGCGGTGGTGAGTCGATAGTTAGCTTGCCGGCTTGGACCTCTGGGCCCTTGGGATGCCCAGGGCATCCGCCATGGCATCGTAGACGTGGGTGTTCTGGTAGTTGCCGACCAGATCTCGTCCGCCTGGACCGCTTGCCGTTAGCGGCACGTCGGCACCGGTATGCGCGGTGGTGGTCCAGTCGAGGATCATCCTGTAATCGGAGTTCGCGACCCTGAACGGTCCGTCCTCGACGGAGAGGTTGGCGTTCGGGTCCTCCTCCCCGCCCCCTGACTCATCCGGGTACTCCGGGTCGTCGGTGGCTTCAACGGTGAGCCCACCGGTCTCGTGATCCCCGGTGGTGATGAGCAGAGTCTGACCGTTACCGTCAGCGAAGAACCTGGCCTCGGAGACCGTCTTGTCCATGGAGCGGCCACCCTTGAGCATAAGGCGGGCATTGTTGTTGTGGGCCATCTCGTCGATGGCCTCCTCCTCCACGAACAGGAAGAACCCGTCAGGATCCCTGGAGAGGACCTTGATCGCCTTGTTGGTCATTATGGGGAGCGTGGGCTTCGGTGCGTAGATATCCCCCTCGCCCTCGGGGTTCTGCTCGAACATCTCCTGGTTGGCGAAGAGGCCGAGGATCTTTCTGCCGCTCGCGCCGCCGAGGTCAGCCGGGTCCGAGACGTAGGTGTAACCGAGGTCCTTCGCCCGTCTCACGAGGTTGCCCCGGTCGGACTGGCTCTCTTCCTCGGGGTCCTTGGGTGGGTTGTCGGGGTAGGCACCCTCGTTGCCCTCCGGGTACCAGTAGTCCTCCCCACCGCCCAGGATGACGTCTACCTTCACATCCTCGATAAGCTGGCGGGCGATCTCGGACTGGGCGTAGCGGTCAGAAACGCTCGCTCCACCAAATGAGGCCGGCGAGGCATCGGTGACCTGGCTGGTGGTGACCACGCCTATGGCCTTGCCCTGCGCCTTGGCCTGCTTCATGATCGAGGTGAGCTTGTCTCCACCGTTGTCCACGTTGATAGAACCGTTGTACGTCTTGACGCCGGTGGCGAGCGCGGTCGCCCCGGCGGCGGAGTCTGTAACGAAGGTCTCCGGATCTTCGGCGTTGGTGTTGCTCAAGCCCTGGTAGGGCAGCCGGTCCATGGCGAGCCTGTCATAGGGTCCGACCTTCGAGAGCTGTATGGCGTCTCTCTGTGCCAGCCCCAGGCCATCGCCCAACACGAAGATCACGTTCTTCGCCCTGTCCCCCGTCGTATCCCCGCTATCCTGCGCGAACACCCCGTAACCAAAGACGCTGGCCACAAAGATAAGGGCTACCGTCGCGCCCGCAAGCACCATAACCCCAAGCACCCGTTGCGGTCGCGCGAACCTGCTCGTTCTTGCCCCTTGCAATTCCCCTCCTCAGTTAGTCTGCCTTCTACTCCTCACTTGCCGACCCGCAGTGTACAGTCTTCTCGCCCGGCACAAAAGTAACGGGACATACGTAAGCGGTCTCTGGCGGCGATAGAGATCGTGGACTGCGGCCCCGTTCGTGGAGCATCTGCAGGGCTCCCTCCGGTAATCGCGGGTTGCGACCTACGTCCTCATCGGGCCCTAGATGAGGCCGAGGAGGAGGTAGATAAGGGCTGCCATCGCGGCGGTAGCAGGGAGGGTTACCAGCCAAGCCACAAAGATGCTCGAAGCGACCTTGAGGTTGAGGCCCTTGTGCGTGTGCTGGCCGACGGTGGACCCGGCCACGGCCGACGAAAGCACGTGCGTGGTCGAGACGGGCGCGCCAATCCGGCTGCCGATCAGGATGATCAGGGCCGCCGAGAGCTGGGCAGAGAAGCCCTGCACGGGCGTGATCCCGACCTGGCTGATCTTCTCCCCCACGGTTCGGATGATGCGCCAGCCCCCGATCATGGTGCCAAGCCCGATGGCGAGGGCGGCCGTCACGATCACCCAGAACGGCACCCCGGCTGATTCGGGGTGACCGAACTCTGCTATGAGAACGAGCGTTATCACGCCCATGGTCTTCTGCCCGTCGTTGGAGCCGTGCGCGAAAGAGACCGCAGCGCCCGAGAGGATCGTCATCCACCGTAAAGCCTTCGGATGGGCGGTGGAGGCTGTCTTTCTCCGTCCGGCGATCCAGAGCGTAAGGCGGGTAACCATCCAGGCCAGGCCTATGCCCAGCACCGGTGAGACGAG
>DASUPX010000006.1:0-9850 GCA_036280905.1 Rubrobacter sp.
CCGTGTTCGTGGTGTGGGAAGGAAAGGTGCTCCTTCATCTCCACCGCAAACTCGCGATGTGGCTCCCACCAGGTGGGCACATCGAACCGAACGAGCTGCCTGACGAGGCCGCCGTGCGCGAGGTACTGGAGGAGACCGGCACAAGCGTGCGGCTGGTGGGGGAGAGGCGCGAGGACGTCGATGATCCCGTCCAGTTGCATCGTCCCGCCGGCGTGCAACTGGAGAACATAGCCCCGGGCCACCAGCACATCGACCTGATCTACTTCGCCACCCCGACCGGTCCCACGGATATCCACCCGAACTACAGCCAGGACCAAGTCGGCTGGTATGCCCCGGAAGACTGGAACGAAGTGCAAGTAAACGAAGAGGTCAGAGGCTGGTGCGAAAGAGCCATCTCCACCCTGGAAGGTACAACCTCCCCAGCAACCGACAGTCAAAGCTGACGGCTGAATGCTGATAGCTCTGAAAAAGCTCTAGGGATCGGAGCAGTCGCGACGGTATCCGCAGTTGGGGCAGATGAGCTTGCAGTGAAGACCGTACATCTCTGTGCCGCAGATTTCGCAGTCCTCACCAGACGGTTTCAAAGCCTCGCTGTCGTACTCCTGGTCCATGAACCTAGCCAGGGTTGCCCTTCTTCGGCACCGAGGCGTTTCTGGCCATCCTGCCGATACGGTCGGCGCTGAGCGTCTTGAGCGCGTTGAAGGACAGGACCCTCTGCACCTGACGGAGGGTCGTGCCGAGGGCTTTCGTGAGCACCTGCAGGTTGTCGAGGTTTCGCTGGAGTTCCGAGATCCGGACGGGAAGCTCGGCAGCGCGGGCGTCCAGGGCCGAGAGGTTCTTCTCCAGCTCGTCCGTCCGGGCGGCGAGCCGGGCTACCTCCTCCGTCACCTCGACCTGGAAGGTCGCGCGGGCGCGACGGTACCGCAGGTAGGCCCGAAGCGCGCGGATGGCGGCAAACAGCGAGAGCAGCGCCCCGAGCAGGATCAATATGATCGTCGCGAAGAACATGTAAACGGCTACCGTACCACGCCGCCACCCGCCTTTACAAACCACCTGGTGGTGCTACAATCTCCGCCACGACGCGGGGTGGAGCAGTCTGGTAGCTCGTCGGGCTCATAACCCGAAGGTCGTAGGTTCAAATCCTACCCCCGCTACTACTCCGAGGCCCCGCAGACGCGGGGTCTTTATCGTTCCTGGGAACCCTTGTGTTACGGGTCGTACTGCAGTGGGGACTGCAATACTTCCTAGAGGGTATCCAGCACACCCTCCCATTGCTGAGTGGCCTTGCACAGCTTCCAGCTGGTTGTTATGGTGGGCACGTTCTCGTGGTGGTTGTCAGGGTAGGTAGCATGGTTGATGTCTGCGGTTTGAGTGATCTTGCCTGACGGCTTTGCATTGAGGGTTGCTCACTTCCGTAGTGGTGTTATCTCGACGTGGTAGGTGGAACGTCCTCGGGTCGGTTCGGTCGCTTCGCCAATGGTGCCCTGCGAGAAAGGGTCGTCGACTTGGGTAGCCTCTCCCGTAGCCTGCGGCTGCTGGTCTTGCTCGGCTACGCTAGCGTGGCTTTCATGCTAGCGGTGACCCTGATCCTGGAACTGTCCTCCGTTGGGGTCTCCGGGGTGGAGTTCAGGCCCGACGTCATAGACAAAGCTCTGAGTGTGCCGGTCGCGGCGATGGTCTCGTCGAGCTTGTCGCTCGCGCTAGGGTGGGCTTTCCTGCTCACAGGCGCGACAGATTGCGGGAGGCGCGTATTCTTACCGGTTGCCGCGGTGTTCGTCCTCCAATGGATATTCTTCGTGGGGCGTGGAGGTGCTCTAGCGGGGTTCTTGGGATTTGGCGGCTTGCTGATCTTGGGCGTGGTCACGGTCGCGCACCTCTTCTTTCGGCGCTCGCGTCGTTGGCAACGGTACCCTTTAGTCGAGTTTTCGGCCTGGCTCGCCCTGATGCTCCTCGTCGTGGCAGAGGTGTTTTGGGTCAAGTCTCCAAGGATAGCGGCCCTCGATCTAGAGACGGCCTTATCGGTTCCGCAGATTTTTTCGATGCCTTTCTGGGTTCTGCTGGGGGTAGAAGCGGTGGACGGGGCTGCGACCCTAGCGCGCGTTTTCATCACCAGGCTGCGGAAATGGCTAAGGGAGGATTGGTACAAGTTGTTAGTCTGCCTAATCTTGCTCGTGCACCCGATGGTTTCTGTCGCGCTCGTCCTCAACGATGGTGGCTGGTGGGGTATAGACTTCTTTGTGTCGCTGCTTCTGATCCTGGTCGCTTTGGGCTTGCTGGTGGCACGGCGTCTGTCCGCTCGCGCCGCGTCTCTCCTGCTCGCCATCAGCCTGGTCCTTCCCGTCCTCACCCTTGGTTGGTCGCAGCCCTTCCGCCAGACCGACCTGACCACCTTGGCGCTTTCCACTGCGGGCGTGGCAACCAACGTGCTGCCCGCGGCCCTCCTTTTTGTAGGGCTGGCCGCCTACGACGTGTTGAACTTCGGCGTGCGCTACGCCAACGTCGACGGGCGCGTCATGCCGCGCGGCGGCCGAGTGCTCATGTATTTCGGCGTCGTCCTGCTCGTAATCGCCTTCACGCAGTTTTACCTGAACGCCCGCGTGGTGAGCACGGGCCAGCCCGATGGGACTCTGAATCTACTCATCGACATGCCGTTCTTCGCCGGAATCCTCGTCCTGGGCCTGCCATACCTCGCGTGGATGGCGTGGAGGCGCAGGGATAAGCTGATCGGCAGCGAGGCGACTTCCGCCCGCAGTGGAGAGGTTGCCTAGTCGTCAAGACGTAGTGCGATAGGGTATTGCGGGAAGGATTATTCTCCGAAGTGCGCATGCAGCACCCCGCATAATCGGCTCCGCCGGAGCAAGTTCGCGGTCCATCTGGTGATGCGGTCAATGAGCAGGCGACACGAGACGTTGTGCCGGCTTTCCAACCGGGCCACACCAGGGATGATACGGCAGCCCGTGGCTCAGGCCGGAGTCGCGCCCGCGAGACGCTGTAGTGCCACGAGGGTGAGGTCGTCTTCCTGTTCCCAGTCTTCGCCGGTGAATCGCAACAGCTGCTCTATCACCTTCGTGGTGAGGTCGCCTGCGCGGTGAGCTCTGTCGGTCATGAAGTCGTGGAGGCGGGGGGAGCCAAGCATCTCGCGCTGCGGGTTGTGGGCCTCGACCAGGCCATCACTGTAGAAAAGGACGCCATCTTCGGGCAGTAGCACGGCCTCTTTCTCCTCGTAGGACATGCCTGGCATCAGGCCGAGGGGCATCCCGGTTGCCCGCAGGTCGGTGACCTTGTTCCGGCTGAGGCAACACGGGGGGTTATGCCCGGCGTTGGCGAAGACGAGCCTGCCGCTCTCGGGGTTCAGGATGCCATAGAAGCAGGTGACGAACATGTTGGACGGTATGTACGTCCACAGCACCTCGTTGGTCCGCCCGAGAACCTGCCCCGGCGTCCCGTTGGTCTGGACGACGGTGCGGAGGATGCTCTGCGTGTTGGCCATCACGAGGGCCGCGGCGATGCCCTTTCCCGAGACGTCGCCGATCACCAGGCCCACGTTGCCGTCTTCCAGGGGCAGGAAGTCGTAGAAGTCGCCGCCGACCTCCCTGGCTGGTCTGTAATAGGGGACGATCTCCCACCCCACAAGCGGGGGCAACTCCTTGGGGAGCAGGGCCTGCTGAATGCGCTGCGCCAGCCGCAATTCCTGGTCTATTCGTTCCCGCTCCTTCAACTCCTGATCGAGGCGGTGCCGCGTGAGCTCGTACATCCCGGCGCCCTCGCTCCACTCGGCGGCTATCCTGCCGTCTACCACGCGGTTGATGGTGATGGCCGTGGTGTCCAATTTCGCCCCGGTCGGCGCCAGGTCCGTGAAGTTCGCCTTGTCGTGATGTCCGTGCACCCTCAGGCGCGTCATCACCTTGTCACCCTCAGCCAACTGCTCCTCGACGATGAGCCGGGCGTCGGAGAAGGCGGCGTTGTCCTCGGCGACCCCCTGTATGTACGCCTTACGAGACGGCCCCTGGCCGGGTAGAACGCTGTGGTCCACGAAGTCCGGGGCCATCAGCTCCCGCAGCCCCGCCACGTCCCCTTCGTTCTGCGCCTCGATGAAGGCCCGGACCACACGTTTGTTCTCTTCGAGCGACATTCAGCTTCCTTCTGATGTCCACCTCGCCGCGCAGCGCGGCCCATCAGCCTTCAGCTTGCTACAAAGCGCGGTTGGAGGCAACCATCTGGGCGCTCTTTTCTTGCCATAGAGCGCCACGGACACGGTTCTGACCCGCCTGATGGCGTGGTCGCGGCCCGTCTCGATTCACGGTATGCTGCATGGAGGTGAGAAAGGAGATGCGTTCATGCAGCCAGGGAGCAACAAGGCGGTGGTCAGCAGGTTCCTTCTAGAGGGGCTCGGTGGGTTAGACCCCGACGTCGTAGACGAAGTCTTCGCCCCAGACCACGCCCTCAGCAGCCCCGAGTTCGGCGACCAGGTGATCACCGGCACCAGGATCATCAAGAGCGCCATAGAGGAGTTCAGGAGCGACTCGGGCTGGATCAGATGCACCATCCAGAGACAGGTCGAAGAGGGAGAGTGGGTCGCCACAAGCTACACGTTGACCGAATCGAGCGACGTGCATCAGGGCGCCCTCTTCAGCCGCGTCGTAGCTGGCAAGATAGTGGAAAGCTCCGTGGTGGCAAGAACCGTCGCTACGACGCAAGCCCTCATGACCGCAAGAAAGGCCTTCAACTAACCAACTCGACCAACAACGAATACCCGGTCACCTCTCCCAGAGGGGCTGGACGCTCATACCAGCCGCAAGCTAACCTAAGGGGGACCTCAGCCCCTGACCCCGAAATCGACCGTGTACATGGTGTAGTTTCGGGTGCCCCTGTAGGTTCCCGTGTAGGATCCCACGCCGACCGGCCGGAATCTCCCGTCCAGGATGTTGGTTCTGTGCGGCGGGCTGTCCATCCAGCGTCCGAAGATGGAGCCTGGTTTCCCGGGTTGGCCGCTGCCACCGGCGATGTTCTCGGCGTAGACGCTCCGGTGGTAACCGAAGCGCTCGAGGCGTTCGCGCACGCTCTCCCCGTTGTAGGAGGCATGGGCCATGTAGTCTTTTTTGATCATCTCCCTGGAGTGCGAACGGGCCGCCCTGGTAAGCCGGGGATCGGCGCACAGAGGTCTCAGGCCGCGGGAGGTGCGGGCCGCGTTGTGTAGCGAGAGGGTTCGCTTCTCTCTGGCCTTGAGGGAGAGGCTCTCGCCGCCGCAGGTTTTGACGGCGGTGGCCGCACTTGCCTTCTCCGGCGGAACCGCCACGGCCAGCAAGCAGAACAACCCGGCAAACATCGTCGCCCCGAAAACCACCTTCAAGTGCCTCGAACCCATGGAGCCCCCTCCCTCGGTAACGACACGAGGCATGTTAACAGTTCGGGAGGTCCCCGTAGGGGTGACGCACCACGTCCAGCCGTCGTGCAGAGAGCATCCTACACCGGTACAGAGCCCGACGGGCCGATCGCTCTACGGAACGCGCCGCCAACCAGAGCCGCTGCAACCCTCTAGCCGGGGCAAAGAGCTGACCGCTTATAGCCAGTGGCTGCGGCCCTCCACAAGGCTCTTGCATCGCAAGTCGCCCGTGTTTAAGATCCCAGACGGCGGGGTAGGCAGCTTAGACGGCCGTGTATCGATGGTTGTGTCGTCATGCGCGGAGAAACCTGTTTGGGGAGCGAGCAGTCGGAAAGGATGGACATGAGCGAAGATAGTGGCAGCCAGGGGAGCCCCCTCAAGAGCGGGTCGGGCAGCACCACCATAAGCAACACCGTGGTATCCCAGATCGCCGGCATCGCGGCCCAGGAGGTCGAGGAAGCCAATATGGGCGGCGGAGGCGCGGTCGGCGGCCTGCTCCGGAGCGTTGCCGGGGGTGCGGGCAACAGCCTCTCGCGGGGTGTAACCGTCGAGGTAGGCGAGGAAGAGACAGCCATAGACCTGTCCCTGTCCGTGGCCTACGGGCAGTCCATACCCAGGATCAGCCAGGCCGTCAGGGATAACGTTATCAAGCGCGTAGAGAGCCTCACCGGGCTGCGCGTGAACGAGGTGAACATCCAGGTCAACGATGTTCAGCTCCCGCAAGAGCAGCAGCAACTCCAGGAGCAGCAGGCCTGACACCGGGTACCGTGCCGGCCTGAGAATTGCGAGACCGGGGCACCGCGCCCCGGTCTTTTCGCTGTGTCTGGTTGCCCCGACGCTTCCGCCACCAGGCCTCCCGGTCGCGCGTGGCCGGGTGCTATCCCCGAGTATGGTGCAGAATTGCTCAGAACCGCTCTAAACTGTTCGCATGCAGAACTCCGGTTTGCTCGACGTGGTAAGGCGGACGGTGGGGCGTCACGGCATGGACCTCCGCCGTCCGCTCGTGCTCGTCTCCGGCGGACCCGACTCCGTCGCGCTGCTGCGGGCTGTGGTCTCCCTCGGCGGCGAACCGGTCGTGCTGCACGTTGACCATGGTCTTCGCGGCGAGGAATCCCGCGAGGACGCCGACTTCGTCCGCGGGCTCTGCGCCGGGATAGACGTGGCTTGTGAGATACGCCGTCTCCGTCTCCGGGATGGGTCCAACCTCCAGGAGCGGGCGCGGGAGGAGAGGTACGTGCTCGCCGAGGAGGTGGCCGAGGAGCTAGGCCTCCCGACCATCTTCACGGGACATACGGCCGACGACGTGGCGGAGACCGTGCTCATGAACCTGGCGCGGGGCTCCGGGCTGCGCGGCCTCTCCGGCATCCCGCCGGTGCGGGGTCGCGTGCAGCGTCCCCTCATAGAAGCGACGCGTGGGGAGGTGCTCGGGTACCTCCGCGAGCTCGATCAGCCCCACCGCACGGACCACACCAACCTGACCGGCAAGTACGCCCGCAACCGCGTGCGCCTTGAGGTTTTGCCCGTGTTGCAGGAGCTCTACCCGGGAGCCGCCCGCAACATAGCGCGGGCCGCCGGCCTCGCCCGCGAAGACCTTCGGGTCCTGGAAGACCTGGCGAGGGCCGCGCTGGAGAGGAGGGGGGATGAGGTCGTCATCGGCTTCGACGCGCTTCGCGGTTTGCGGCCGGCGGTCCGGCGTCACGCGGTACGCCAGGCTTATGCTTACCTTGCCCCCGGCTCGCCGCCGCTGTCCTCCGGCCTGGTCGAGGCGGTGCTTGGTCTCCAGAGAGGCGGCGAGGGCACGCGGACCCTGGATCTGCCCGGTCGGGTGGTCGCCGCGGGACGTGAGGAAGAGGTGGTCCTCTACAGAAGAGGCTTGCAGCCGTCCAGCTACGGGCGCCAGGAGATCCCGGCAGGGGGTACCATAGAGTTCGGGGGGTGGAGGATCTCGTCGCGGGAGGCCCGTTTCGATGCCGAGGATGCGGCGAGGGGCGACGTGGCTTATCTCGATGGCGGGAAGGGGCCTTACGCGGTCAGGATGGCGGTGGAGGGAGATGTCATCCGGCCGTTGGGGCTCGGTGGTACCAAGAAGGTGGCGAGGGCCATGATGGACAGGAAGGTCCCGAGCGATCTCAGGCGCAGAACGCCCATCGTGGTAGACAAGGGCGGCGAGGTGGCCTGGATTGCGGGCGGCGAGCTTGGTGAGGCGTTCAAGGTAGGCGAGACGACCGAGAAAATTCTGAGGTTGGAGGTGGAGAGACTCTCATGAGTATGTCCAGTATGATGCCCGACGTGAAAGAAGTGCTCATAACCTCGCAGGAGATCGAAGACAAGGTGCGCGAGATCGGGGCGCGCATCACCCGGGATTACGAGGGCGAGAAACCGCTCCTGATCGGCATCCTGCGCGGCGCGGTCGTGATCATGAGCGACCTGATGCGACATATAGACCTGCAGTGTGAGCTGGACTTCATGGACATAAGCTCCTACGGGACGGGCACCTCCTCAAGCGGCGTCGTGCGAATCCTCAAGGACCTCGAAGAAGACATCACGGACAGGCACGTCCTCATCGTGGAGGACATCATCGATACGGGCCTGACGCTCTCTTACCTCCTGCGCTCCCTGCGGGCCCGCAGGCCGGCGTCGCTCGAGATCTGCGCCCTGCTCTCCAAGCCTTCCAGGAGGCGCGCCGATCTCGACGTCAGGTACCTCGGCTTCGAGGTGCCCGACGAGTTCGTGGTCGGGTACGGCCTCGACTACGCTGGTGCCTACCGCAACCTCCCGGACATCTGCGTCCTGAAGCCCGAGGTCTTCAAGGCGGACTAGAAAGATCCTCGGATCGGGCCAGCAGGTAGTATAATTCTCGTGTCCTAGACGCATTACGTGGAAGGTAAGAAGCTTTTGGGCAGAATTTTGAGAAGCGGCGGGCTGCTGTACTTCGTGATCCTGATAGTCTTGGCCGTCGTCCTTGTCAACATGCTGAGCCGTGGCAACACGGACGTGGAGGAGCTGAACTCCCAGCAATGGAGCAAGGCCGTGCAGGACAGGGCTTTCGTCACGGACCTTCAGAAGACAAACGAGAACTACCTGACGGTCTTCGACGAGGACCAGACTGTCAAGGGGCTCCTGAAGTCTGATGGTGGCAGCGACAAGAAGTTCGAGTACTCCTACACCCAGATGACCGACGTCGCGGCCCAGCTCGACAATCAGAACATACCTTACTCGGTCGATCCCCAGAACACAGGCTTCTGGCTTACGATGCTCGGTACCCTCGCACCCATCCTGCTCATCGTGCTGTTCTTCGTCCTTTTCATGAGCTCCATGCAGGGCGGCGGAAACAGGGTCATGAGCTTCGGCAAGAGCCGCGCCAGGAGGATGACCAAGGACCAGCCCAAGGTTACCTTCTCCGATGTCGCCGGCACCGACGAGGCCGTGCAGGAGCTGACGGAGATCAAGGAGTTCCTCGAATCCCCGCAGAAGTTCCAGAAGCTCGGCGCCCGCATACCCAAGGGCGCGCTGCTGGTCGGGCCTCCCGGTACGGGCAAGACGCTCCTCGCGCGTGCGGTGGCCGGTGAGGCCGGGGTACCCTTCTTCTCCATCTCCGGTTCCGACTTCGTGGAGATGTTCGTGGGCGTCGGCGCCAGCCGCGTGCGCGACCTCTTCGAGCAGGCCAAGCAGAACTCCCCCTGCATCATCTTCATGGACGAGATCGACGCCGTAGGCAGGCAGCGTGGCGCCGGCCTCGGCGGCGGGCACGACGAGCGGGAGCAGACACTCAACCAGCTCCTCGTCGAGATGGACGGCTTCGACTCCAAGAGCGGCATCATCATGCTGGCCGCCACCAACCGCGCCGACATCCTCGACCCCGCGCTCCTCAGGCCCGGTCGTTTCGACCGGCAGATCGTGGTCGACAGGCCAGACCTCCCCGGGCGGGAGAAGATCCTGAAGGTGCACACCCGCGGCAAGCCGTTGGGCCCCGACGTGGAGGTCGGCACGCTCGCCAGGGGAACCCCCGGGTTCACGGGCGCCGACCTGGCAAACCTCGTCAACGAGGCCGCGCTGCTCGCGGCCAGGCACGACAAGGACCAGATCGACATGTCCGAGATGGAGGAGGCTATCGACCGGGTCATAGCCGGTCCCGAGAGGAAGACCCGCCTCATCTCCGACAAGGAGAAGGAGATCACCGCCTACCACGAGGCCGGGCACGCCATCGTTGGCGCCCTCGTTCCAGAGGCTGACCCGGTGCACAAGATAACCATCATCCCCCGTGGTCAGGCCCTGGGCGTGACCATGAGCCTGCCCACCGAAGACCGCTTCATGATGAGCCGCGGACAGCTCATGGCCCAGCTCGCCATGATGCTCGGTGGCAGGGCCGCCGAAAGGGTGGTGTTCGAAGAGATCACCACGGGCGCCTCCAACGACCTGGAGCGCGTGACCCAGACGGCGAGACAGATGGTCACCCGCTTCGGCATG
>DASUPX010000007.1:0-7854 GCA_036280905.1 Rubrobacter sp.
ACTCGCCCGGTGGTAGTGGCTCGGCCATGCTGGCGATGTACGACACCATGCAGTTCGTCAGCGCTGATGTGGCAACGACGGCGCTGGGCATGGCCGCGTCGGCCGGGGCGTTCCTGCTCGCGGCGGGGGCAAAGGGCAAGCGGAGCGCGTTGCCCAACACGCGCATCCTGATACACCAGCCAAACATTCAGGGCCTCGGTGGGCAGGCCTCCGACGTGGAGATCCACGCGCGGGAGATCATGAACCAGAAGCGGCGCGTGAACGAGATCCTGGCCGAGCGCACCGGGCAGGACTACGAGAAGATAGATCGCGACACCGACCGCGACTACATACTCAGCTCCCAGGAGGCGGTCGAGTACGGTGTCATCGACAGGGTGGTCGACCGTCCGGAACAGCGGATCCCGACGACCGGAAACTAGCTGAGACCGGGGCGGGGAGAAGATCCCCGCCCCGGCCATCTGGAGGCATTGATGGACCTGTTGATCCTGGGCGGCACGCGGTTTCTGGGGCGGTACCTCGTCGAAGCGGCGCTCCGGGACGGCTACGGGGTTACGCTCTTCAACCGGGGGATCAGCGATCCCGGGCTGTTTCCCGAGGTGGAGACCATAAAGGGTGACAGGGATGGGGATCTCTCGTCCCTGCGGGGACGGCGCTGGGACGCGGCGATAGACACCTGCGGTTACCTGCCGCGCGTAGTGCGGGCGTCCGCCGGGCTGTTGGCCGATGCGGTGGACCACTACACCTTCGTCTCGAGCATCTCCGTGTATGCCGAAGACATCGGGCCCGGGGCCGACGAAGACGCGCCGGTGGTGGAGCTCGAGGACCCAACGGTCGAGCACGTTACGGGGGAGACTTACGGGGGGCTCAAGGCGCTCTGCGAGCGGGCGGCCGAGGAGGAGATGCCTGGCAGGGTTCTCAACGTGCGTCCCGGTCTGATCTCCGGCCCCCACGATCCCACGGACCGCTTCACCTACTGGCCGCGCAGGGTCGCAGGCGGTGGTGAGGTCCTGTCCCCCGATCGTCCAGAGCACCAGGTGCAGTACATCGATGTAAGGGACCTGGCGTCATGGATGGTAAAGATGGCCGCAGGATGTCAGACCGGAACGTACAACGCCACGGGCCCCGACTACATACTGCAGATGGGAAAGCTGCTCGAGGAGTGCGAGGCCATCGGCGGTGGCGGCGCGGAGTTCGTCTGGGTTTCAGAGGAATTCCTCGAAGAGAACGGTGTAGAGCCTTTCACGGAGATGCCGTTGTGGGTACCGCGGGAGTATGCGGGCATGATGGAGGTCGACTGCGGCAGGGCCATAGGAGCGGGGCTCACCTTTCGGCCCGTGTCGGAGACGGTAAGAGACGTGCTCGAGTGGGACGCCCGGAGAACGGGGTCGGACCCGGCCGCCGGCCTTGAGACGGGGAGGGAGCGGGAGTTGCTCTCGGCGTGGCGCGGTGGCAACCTGTAGGGAGCCTTCAGGGATGGAGCAATGAACCTCACGCACGAGTACATGCACCACAGGACGGGCTACAGCCTGGGAGCCGGGTGCTGCTGGATCAGGATCTACAAGGGCGCCGAGGGCGACGCACCCGTAGTGGTGTGCGAACAGCTTCCCAGGGTAGGAGACGTGGCAACCAGGGAAGTCTCGGGCTTTCTGGCGGCCGAAGTAATAAGGGAACATTTCTCGGACGGACTACCAGATCTTCCTCGCCCACTGCTGTGGATAGAGCACCGCCCGGCCCGCAGGCGCGGCCCGGGCAAGTACTTCCTCCACACCTTCCCGTGCTACGAACCCAGGACCGTGGGGGCTGGCTTCGTACGACGCGTAACCCTCGGCACCTCCCACCGCGAAGCCCTGAGCCCATCAGAGGCGGCCGTACTCACAAAAGACGTCTAGAACGCAACCTGCAGGGGCGGTTCGCGAACCGACCGAAAACGCGCCATCCCGAAAGACGTATATTTAGCGTGAGCGTTAGAGGGAGTTCGATTGGGCGAAGATAGCAACACCACCGAGTACGCAATAAAGCAGGTCGGGGACCGATACTATCCGGTCATCATGGACAGAGAGGCCGGCGGGCACTACGAGATCAAGAACCCCATGACCGGCGGCACCCTTAGCTACAACAACCCCGAGGCCGCCGAGAAATACATCCAGCGCGCCCGCGCGAGGGACGTGTAGTAGGGACGGGCTTCGAGCCCACCCGGTTCGCAAACCTTTTGGGAACGCCCCTACGCGTCGGCGGCGCAGCGGAAGCCGGAGTTGCCCGTGGAGCTATCCGGGGTGTTGGAACTGCGGGCCGCCACCCTGTAGCGGTTGCAGTAGGACTTGTGGCACAGGTAGGAGCCGCCGCGTATGACCCTGGACGTGCCCGATGGTGGCCCCACGGGGTTCTGCCTGGTGTTGCTGAGGTGGTAGGTGGCCGAGAACCAGTCCTGGCACCACTCCCACACGTTACCCGAGACGTTGTAGAGCCCGAACCCGTTTGGGGGAAAGGCGTCCACGGGCGCCGTGCCAACGTAGCCGTCTTTACGGGTGTTTCTGGTCGGGAACTCCCCCTGCCAGATGTTGCACAGGTATTCGTCTTCGGGGGTTAGCGTGTCGCCCCAGGGGTAGCGCTTCTGTTCCAGGCCGCCCCTCGCCGCGAACTCCCACTCGGCCTCCGTCGGTAGCCTCATGCCCGCCCAGCGGCAGTACGCCAGGGCATCGTTGTGGGAGATGTGGGCCACGGGGTGCTTCATCCTGGTCTTGATGCCAGACCCCGGTCCCTCGGGACGCTTCCAGTAGGCGCCTTTGACGGCCTTCCACCAGGGGGCGGCCTCCACCGAGCCCATGATCTTCTTCTTCGCCTTGCCCGAGATGAAGAGGTGGAAGACGAACGACCAGCCGAACCTCTCCGCCTCCGTCTCGTAGCCGGTCGCCTCCACGAACGCGGAGAACTCGGCGTTCGTCGTTGCGTGGGGTGAGATGTAGAAGGGCTCCAGCACGACCCTTCGTACCGGTCCCTCGCCATCCTCCTGGAACCCCTGGCCGTCATTGGTGCCCATCAAGAAGGTGCCCCCGGGAAGATGGATCATGCCCTCCACGGAGGCCTCTCCGTTGATCATCCCACTCTGTGGTGTCCGGGAAATTCCCTCCGAAGCCGGCCGTACGGGCGCGCAGCAGGACGGTGGGGCTTCGTCTGGCCTGGCTGGTCTCTCGCCCATGGGTCTGACGCTACCTCCGTGATCTTCGTTGGCCTAGAGGTTACCAACCCGAGGGCCGCCGTGCGTCGAAGTGGGCGACGTTTCGGGTGCCCCGCATCTTACCAACGTTTTACCTGTGATCGAGAAACATATTGATGTGTCCCGCCGGGACGTTTAACATCCTGGTGCAGATACCATCGGGGTGGGAGATGTACGAGAGGGAGTACCCCGTACCGAAGCGCGACTCTGGCCGTGCGCCGCTTTTCCCGTTGCCGCGGGAAGGGTGGGCGCTCCTTGCCCTGCTGGCGATCATGCTTCTCGGTGCGGTGTTGCGGTTCTACGGCCTGGGCTTCCAGTCTCTGTGGGTCGGCGAGCTGGCCAGCTGGGACCTTGGTGGGCGGGACACGATCTCGCGGGTCGTCGGGGAAGGTTCGCAACCTCCCCTCTACTTCCTGATCCTCCACATCGCCCGCTGGTTCTTCGGTGATTCGGAGTGGGCCTTGAGGCTCCCCTCCGCGATGGCAGGGTGGCTGTGCATACCGGCGATATACCTTCTAGGCAAGAAGATCTACTCCGAGCGCGAAGGGATAATAGCGGCGCTCCTCATGACGGTACTATGGCCCGCCGTGTACTTCAGCCAGGAGGCACGCCCCTACGCGTTGCTGATCCTGCTCTCCATCATGACCTCCTATTTCTGGTGGGACCTCATGCAGGTCCTCCGCTACCAGCGGGTCCTTCCGAGAAGAGAGGCCGCCTGCTACATGGTGTGCGCCGTGCTATGCGCCTACACGCACTACTTCGGGTTGCTCCTGGTGCTCCTGCAGGCCGCCGCCCTGGCGGCGCTGGCCCTGGATGGTCTGCGCAAGGTAGCGCTTCTGTACGCGCCCGTGGCCCTCGCCTACCTGCCCTGGCTGATAGGTATGGCCATCCAGGATGGGGGCGGAGGATCTGCGGGGCACGGGCAGCCGACGCCCGAGGCGCTGCCCAACTACTTCATGTTTCTCTTCGGCCACTCGGCACTCCTCGCGCTTGGGGCGTGGACGTTGCTCTGCTTCCTCCTCCTGCGCGGCTGGGACGATCTGCGGCCCCGCCGCAAGGGCACCGGCGTCCCGCCCGGCTCTTTGCTCGCGGCGTGGGCCGTTGGTCCCTTCGTCGTCACCTACGCCTACTCGCAGACTCTTACCGGCGTGCTTGCCAACGAGAACCTCCTGATCTCGCTCCCCGCCGTCTACCTGCTGGTGGCACGCGCCGTGACCCGTGCGTTCTCGGGTCGGGCGGCCTGGGTATTTCAGGGGGCCGTGGCCGGCGTGCTTGGTGTGGCGTCCCTCGCCTACCTGCTCTTCTCCATGGACTACTACACGACCCCGACCAAGGCCCAGGTCCGCGAGGCCGTCGCCTACGTGGCCGCCCACAAAAACGAGAATACCCTCGTCGTCCGCTGCGACGCCGACTACCGCCTCGACTATTATCTAGGCGCCGGGGACAGGGTTCAGGCCTGCGCGGCCAGGGACGTCGAGAGGGTCGAGAGGAAAGTACAAGAAGACGACTACAGCGAGGTGTTGCACTTGATCTCCTACCCCGAGCCTGAGCAGCAGATGGTCTCCATGTTACAGAGGAGCTTCCAGCCGGTCCACTACGAGCGCTTCGACGGCGCAGCGGTGGTGACCTACAAGGCTGGGCAACGCCCTTCTGCAGGACCTCCACAGCCCGAACCCCCGTCGGGCCTTCCCGGGCAGTGATGACGGGTTCCTCTAGTAGCATGCGGAGAGAGATGGACAGGGAAGCAGTCGTGGGCGGAGCGGGCCCGGCGGGCGTTCTCGCTGCCGTCCTCACCCCGATGGACAGAGATCTGGCACCCGACCACGCGGCCTTCTCCGCCCACTGCCACAGGCTGCTCGCGGCTGGCTGCCACGGGCTCTCGGTGTTCGGGACGACGGGCGAGGCGAACTCCCTTTCAGTAGGAGAGCGACTCGCGGCGCTCGAGGCGCTCCTCGAAGGCGGTGTCCCGGCGGGCGTTTTGCTGCCCGGCACGGGGACCTGCGCCCTTACCGACACCATCCTCCTGAGCCGCGCGGCCCTCGACGCGGGTACCGCCGGCGTTCTCGTGTTGCCCCCCTTCTATTACAAGGGCGTGGGGGATGATGGCCTGTTCCGCTACTTCGCCGAGGTCATCGAGCGCATCGGCGACGAACGCCTGCGCCTCTACCTCTACCACATCCCACAGATGACAGGCATACACCTCGGGCTGCCCCTGATCTCACGCCTCATCGAGGCCTACCCGGGCATGATCGCCGGCACGAAAGACAGCTCCGGAGACAGGGAACGCATCGGGACCCTCTGCCGGGAGTTCCCAGATCTCTCCGTCCTGGTCGGAACCGAGACGCTCCTGCTCGAAACGCTGCGCAACGGCGGCGACGGCTGTATCTCGGCCACCGTCAACGTCACCTCACGCCTGGCCCGCCAGGTTCACGACGCCCACGCCTCGGCAAGAGACGACGAAGCCCAGACCCTGCAAGAACACCTGAGCGCGCTCCGCGCCTCCATCGAGACCTACCCCGTGATCCCGGCGCTCAAAGCCCTCATGGCGGACATGACCGGCGACGGAAACTGGCGCAACCTCCGCCCACCACTCTCCAACCTCGATGCAGAACAGAGGAAAGGGCTCCTCGCCGAAGTGCCTCTCGACGACCTCCTCTAGGGTCCCGTCAGCAGACAGAGTCTCGCGCGGATAGGCAACGATTACCGAGGAGCTCCGGGGGCCTTACTGCGCCGCTCAGGTGGGGCCCGAGCCCGCTATCTGCCTGACGGCCACCGTGGTGCGGTTCCAGAAGTTGATCAGGGCGATCTCTATGATCAAGGCCGCGAGCGTCGGCTCGTCGTAGTGCCGAGCGGCCTCCTCGAAGACCACGTCTGGAACCGGGTCCGGCCGGTCGGCGAGGCGGGTGGCGGCCTCGGTGAGCGCCAGCGCGGCGCGCTCTGCCTCGCTGAAGTAGGGCGTCTCCCGCCAGGCCGCCACCGCGAAGAGGCGCTCGTCCGTTTCGCCCGCCTTCTTGAGGTCGCGGGCGTGCATGTCGACGCAGTAGCTGCAGCCGTTGATCTGGGCCGCGCGAAGGTGGACGAGGTCGGCGGTCCTTGGCGACAAGCCGACTTCCCTCGCGGAGTTCGCCAGCGCCAGCAGGGGTTGCAGGGCACCCGGCACGACCATCACCGGGTTGTCCATCCGTCCTCGAACGACTGATTCTTGCATGTGATTCCCTTCTTCCGTTCGTGCCTTTACTCGACCGCTTACGTTTTGCTTCGGGCCGCCCTCCTCGTCACATCGGCCGGGTTCGATTGGTCTCTACTATGATGACCCGACGCGACGGAGGAATGTGACGGATGGACGAACGCGAACTGCTCGCGAACCGTTTCGAGGAACACCGCCCCCGCCTGAAGGCGCTGGCCTACCGGATGCTAGGATCGCCGAGCGAGGCCGAAGATGCCGTACAGGAGGCCTGGTTGCGCCTCGACCGCTCCGACTCCGGCGGCGTGGAGAACCTGGGCGGGTGGCTCACCACGGTCGTGGGCAGGGTGTGCCTGAACATGCTGCGCTCGCGCGGGTCTAAACGCGAGCGGGTTCTCGACGAGCCCTGGGACGAAACGTCTGACGCCTGGATGCCAGACCCGATCGTGGACCGCGAAGACGGGATCGACCCGGAGCACCAGGCGCTCCTGGCCGAGGGGATAGGGCTTGCGCTGCTCGTGGTACTCGAAACGCTCTCTCCCGCAGAGCGGATCGCGTTCGTTTTGCACGATACCTTCGGGGTTCCCTTCGACGAGATCGCGCCCATCGTAGGGCGCTCCCCGGCCGCCTCGCGGCAGCTGGCCAGCCGCGCCAGGCGCCGGGTGCAAGGGGAAGCCACGTTACCCGCAGCCAACGCCTCCCGTCAGAGGGAGGTCGTTGACGCGTTCCTGGTCGCCTCGCGAGACGGCGACCTCGGGGCGCTGCTCGCGGTGCTGGACCCCGAGGTCGTGCTTCGGGCGGACCCCGGCGCCGCGGGCGAGCGGAGGGAGGTCCACGGCGCGCACGCGGTGGCCGAGCAGGCGAGGGCCTTCTCGCACCTTGGCCGGTTCTCACGTCGGGCGCTGGTGAACGGGACCGCGGGAATCGTCTCGCGGGCCCCCGGTGGCCCGACGTTCTCGGTGATGGGCTTCACGGTCGTGAGCGGGAGGATCACCGAGATCGACATACTCGCCGACCCAGAGCGGCTCCGCCCGCTCGATCTGGCGTTCCTGGACGACTGAGTTGCAACCCACATTGCGCCCGCAGGGCTTCGGGCTGTTCAGCTTGGCGCGTCGCAGAACGTTCTCGAAAGTTCGGATGCAAGATCTTGCCCAGACGCGCTCTCGGAGTCGCGTGGAAGCTCGGGAAGAGCATCTTTCGCAATAGACCAGGTTCTACTCTAGTGGCCCGGATAGATATGCAGCGGCGCGTGCAAGTGCGGATCAGAACCCGGACCCTCTTATGTACACCCCTGGCGGGATAACAATACTTTTGAACATAAGAAAACCCCCGTTGGGAAGACCAGAAGCTACATCAGGACGAAAGAAGTTGCTCGAACCCTTCGTGATCGAGTATGGGGACGCCTAGATCTGTGGCTTTCTGTAGCTTCGAGCCTGCCTCTTCTCCGGCCAGCACG
>DASUPX010000008.1:0-8682 GCA_036280905.1 Rubrobacter sp.
ACGCCTACAAGGGGGCGAGTTTATGCCATACCGGTGGACACGGACCGGACTCGGAATAGAATGTTCGTGTGGGATTAGATGGACTAGGAAAGTTGTTGATAGGCGGCGCTATCGTGTTGCTGGTGGTCGGCGCGCTCTTCCTCTTGCTTGGCCGCCTCGGGGTCGACCGGCTGCCCGGCGATCTAGTGTTCAGGCGTGGCAACGCCACCTTCTATTTCCCGATAGGGCTCATGATCCTCATCTCCGTCGTCGGCACGATCGTGCTCAACCTGGTCTTTCGTCGATAGGGTGCTGGTCTCAAGGCTCGACTACGAGCTTCCCGAAGAGCTGATCGCCCAGCGGCCTGCGGAACCGCGCGACGCTTCCCGCCTGATGGTCGTAGATGTTGCCAGCGGCACGATAGCCCACCGCACCTTCCGCGACCTGCCGAAATTTCTCCTGCCGGGCGACTCGCTCGTCCTGAACGAGACGAAGGTGATCCCCGCGCGCATCGAGGCTAGAAAGCCAACTGGCGGTGCCGTAGAGTTGCTCTTCCTGCGCGACCTTGGACCGGACGAGGGTGGGGCATGGGAGGTACTGGCCAGACCGAGCAAGCGGCTGAGGCCGGGGCTCGTGCTAACCGTCGAGGGCCAATCGCTGACGCTGTCGAAGAGCCTCGGGGACGGACACTGGGCCGTGTCGGGCTCCGATCTACCCGGCCTGTTGCGTCGCAGGGGCAGGATGCCATTGCCGCCGTACATAAGCCCCACGCCGGAGACCGAGGAGCGTTACCAGACGGTCTACGCCCGAAACGAGGGTTCGGCCGCTGCGCCGACGGCCGGATTCCATTTTACAGAGCAGGTCCTGGAAGATGCCGAGCGGGCAGGGGCTGGCATCGCCAGGATCACGCTGCACGTCGGGGTAGGTACGTTCATGCCCGTGAGGGCCGAGAGGCTGGAAGAGCACACCATGCACGCGGAACACTACATCGTGCCTCGGGACGCTGCGGAGACCGTACTGGGCGCCCGGCGGGTCCTCGCGGCGGGCACGACCGTGGCCCGTACGCTCGAGACGTGGGCAGCGACTGGCGAGGCGGAAGGTGAGTCGGAGCTGTTCGTATATCCCGGCTACCGGTGGCTGGCCGTGGACGCGCTACTTACCAACTTCCACCTACCGCGCTCCACGCTACTGGCCATGGTGATGAGCTTCGGGGGAGAGGGTCTCGTGCGGCGGGCGTACGATATCGCGGTGCGCGAGCGCTACCGCTTCTACTCGTTTGGCGACGCCATGCTGCTCCTCAATGGTGGTCGGCGACTATAGGTTCGCCCGTCGACATCGAGATCGTCGCCCGTGATGGCGAGGCGCGAGCGGGCATCCTGCATACGCCGCGCGGCCCCGTGGAGACACCTGTCTTCATGCCCGTGGGGACCAAGGGCACGGTCAAAGGTCTCACACCCGGAGATCTGAGATCCGTAGGGGCCGGCGTAGTGCTGGGGAACACCTATCACCTGTATCTGAGACCGGGTTCGGATCTCGTAAAGGAGGCCGGTGGGCTCCACCGCTTCATGGGCTGGGACGGCCCCATACTCACGGACTCCGGGGGATATCAGGTGTTCTCGCTGGCGGAGACGCGCAGCATCTCGGAGAAGGGCGTGGAGTTTGCCTCGGTCTACGACGGCTCGCGCCACGAGTTCACGCCCGAGCTGACGACCAGGGTGCAGGAGGACCTGGGATCGGATGTGGCCATGGTGCTGGACGAGTGCCCGCCACCCAATGCACCCCGCGAGTACCACGAGGATTCCCTGGCCAGAACGGCGCGCTGGGCGGCGCGTTGCAAGGAGGCGCATGGCAAGAAAGACCAGGCGCTCTTCGGCATCGTGCAGGGCGGGCTCTATCCCGATCTGAGGGAACGGAGCCTGGGGCTTACGGTAGAGATCGGGTTCCACGGCTACGCCGTTGGCGGCCTGTCGGTCGGCGAGTCGCGCGAGGCGATGCTCGAGACCCTGGCCATCACGGCCCCCCGGCTTCCCGCCGACAAGCCCAGGTACTTTATGGGTATCGGTGATCCGGTCGGGATCTTGCAGGTCATCGCGCTCGGCGTGGACATGTTCGACTGCGTGCTTCCCACGCGGCTAGCCCGCCACGGGGCGGCCCTGACCCCCGATGGCCGGCTCAACCTCAAGAACGCGAGGTTCCGCACAGATTTTGGGCCGCTCGACCCCGAGTGCTCCTGCGAAGCCTGCACGCACTACAGCAGGGCGTACCTGGCTCATCTCGTCCGGGAGAACGAGTTGCTGGGCCACAGGCTCATAACGCTTCACAACGTTCGGTTCACCGTGGACCTCTGCCGGCGGGCGCGGCGCGAGATACGAGTCGGGCGGTTCGGGGCGTGGTCTCGGGCCTGGATCTCCCGCTTTGAGGCAAGCAGGACGCCGTGATCCTCGACTCCGGTACGGTTTACGGCTTCAGGTGGAGAGAAATTGGCCCAGAGGATACTTGCCCCGGTCTACAATTCCTGCACAGATGAGCTAGAATGACCCTCCGATCTTATGGGTAGCCGTCGTAACAACCTGATCGTGCTGGCGTTGGTGGTCGTCCTTCTCGGGGTGGCCGCCTACTTCATCTTCATCAAAGAACCCGTCACCCAGTCGACGCAGCTTGGCCTCGACCTGCAGGGTGGCGTCAGCGCCCAGTTGCAGGGCTCTCAGAGCGGTGGGGGCAAGGTCACGCGCGAGGAGATACAGCAAGCGGCTGACCTGATCCGGCAGCGCATAGACCGCCTGGGCGTCGCCGAGCCCGACGTGCGGGTGCAATCCGACGACCAGATCGTGGTCCAGATCCCCGGTATCGAGAACCCGGAGGAAGTGATCCGCGTCATCGGGAGCACGGCCCAGCTTGGCTTCTACCAGGTTCTGGCGGCAGACGCCCAGCCGAACGTCCCCGAAGACGAGATCGGCGCCACCAAGAAGGACATAGAAGAGACCCTGCAGGATGACGACGCCTTCGAGAAGGGGCAGACCAAGATCCTCTTCGAGGAGACCCCCTCGGTGCAGGGTCGGGGCACGGATGTCAACGGGTACATAGTCAACAAGACCCCCGACATGACGGGCGACGCCCTGCAACAGAACGGTGCCACCGTCGAGTTCAACCAGCAGACGGGCAAGCGCATAGTCAGCCTCGAGCTAACCGCTGAGGGCGGGCGCCAGATGAGCGAGCTTACCCAGAGCATGCTCGCCGACGCCGCAGCGAGCGGAGAGCCCGCCCTGCTCGGCATAGCGCTCGACCAGGATATGCAGAGCGCCCCACAGGTTACGGAGCCGCTGGGACAGAACATCTCCATCTCAAACGATAGCCTGCCCGAGGGTCTTCCGGAGGACGAGGCAACCCAGCTCGAAACCGTGCTCAACACCGGCGCCTTGCCCGTGAACATGACCGTGATCTCCGAGACGACCGTAGGGCCGACGCTCGGCCTCAGCTCCCTCAAGAGCGGCCTCTTCGCCTCGCTCGTGGGCTTCGTGCTCGTGCTCCTCTTGCTGCTCTTTATCTACCGGGCGCTGGGTGTGGTGGCAGACATCGCTTTGCTCATCTACGCGTTCTTGTTGTGGGGGCTGATCGTGATCATCCCCGTAACGGTGACGCTGCCAGGAATCGCTGGCGTCGTCCTGAGCGTCGGGGTGGCGGCCGACGCAAACGTGGTTATCTTCGAGCGGATCAAGGAGGAGATCAGACGCGGGAAGACGCCTCGGAGTGCCATCCAGGCCGGCTACGACAAGGGCTTCAGGGCCATCCTCGACGGTAACGTCACCACCCTGATAACCGCGTTCATCCTGTTCGCGCTCTCCAGCGGCTCGGTTCGCGGGTTCGCGGTCTTGCTCGCCCTCGGCGTCGTGCTCTCGATGTTCACGGCGGTGGTTATCACGCGCGCCCTGCTAGGCCTCCTCGGTGATCGCGGCATCCAACTTTCGCCGGCGCTGATGGGCGTCACGAAGGCGAGCATGGCGGCGACGCGGCAGCCACAGCAGCAGGCGAGGGTGAAGTAGTCGTGTTCGAGAACGTCGATTTCGCTCGCGGTTGGAAACTGTACTTCTCGATCTCAGGCGTCTTGCTGTTCGCGGGGCTGGTTGCCATAGCGCTCGGGGGCCTGAACCTGGGCATAGACTTCCAGGGTGGTTCGCAGTTCACCGTGGCCAATGCCGACCGCCAGGTCAACGAGGAGCAGATACGCGATGCGCTGCCGCCCGAGTTGGCCGGGGATGCCGTCATCACGACCCTGGGCCAGAACGGCTACGAGATCAGGACTCCGGTGGTGGGTGGCCAGGAGGAACAGGGCCAGATCCAGGATGACCTCAGCGAGGCCTCAGGTGGGGAGGTTAGCGTTACGACCGTGAGCCCGGCCTTCGGCGAGCAGGTTAGAAACCAGGCCCTCCAGGCCGTGGTGGCCGCGTTGCTCATCATCGTAGTCTTTATCAGCTTCCGCTTCCAGTTCTCCTTCGCCCTGGCGGCGATGGCGGCGCTCATGCACGACATCCTGATGACGGTTGGTTTCTACGCCATCGTGGGCAGGGAGGTCAGCCTCGTGACCGTGGTCGCCGTCCTGACCGTGCTCGGTTACTCCGTCTACGACACCATAATCATCTTCGACCGTATAAGGGAGAACACGCCGACCGTCGGCTACAACCGGCGTCGCTTCGACGATACCATCAACCGCTCCATACACCAGGTGATCAGGCGTTCTATCTACACCACCATCTTCTCCCTGATCCCCATTACGGCGCTTCTGATCTTCGGCGAGACTACGCTGAGCGACTTCGCCTTCGCCCTGCTGGTCGGCATCGCGGCGGGCGCGTACAGCTCGATCTTTATCGCCTCGCCGGTGCTCTCGCTCTACAAGGCGTGGCGCGCCGGAGCGATACGCCGGGAACCCCAGCGGGCCTGACCCGGTTTCTTGGGTCCGCCGGGTTCTCTTTCTGTGGCTTGCGTTATCATGTGGGTGGTGAGGCTCACTCCAGGGAGGTATCCATGCGTGGAACGGTCGGAGATACGCTGGATCGTTTGATCCTTTTGCAGATCGGGGCCGCTGCGGCGACGCGAGACAAGGTCCAGCAGATCGTGGACGGACTCGTCGAGCAGGGCCGCGTGGAGCGCGAAGAGGGACGCACCGTCGTCGAGGACGTGATGAACCGCGCCCGCGAGCGCTCGACGGGGGCACGGTCGCTGGTCGACGCCTCCGTGCAGCAAGGGCTCAGGAGGACCGGGGTTCCGACGAAGGAAGATTACGAAGACGTGGTGTTCAGAATTGAACAGCTCGAGCACAGGATGCGGATGCTGGAGGACCACCCCGTCCCGCCGCCACCGCCCGCCGGAGAGCCGGAAATGCCCCCGGCATCCAGGGAGACCCCGGAGACGCCACCAGGGCTCTAGTCTACCCCCCGTAGGCCGCCGGTGGTCGACGCAGAGCTCGCTCCGTTCCGTCGCTCGGGGAACGTCAGGCGCTTCTCCCAGATCAGCCGCGTGCTCGTACGTCACGGCTTCGGCTTCGTCTTCGACGTCAGGCGGGACCGGAGGGAGAAGAAGGGCCTGCAGGAGTTCCTCGCGCCGAACTTCGGCGTCAGGCTGCGCCGCGCCCTCGACGACCTCGGCCCGACCTTCGTAAAGTTCGGCCAGGTCCTCAGCACGCGGTCTGACATACTTCCGGAGGGCGTCCTCTCCGAGCTGCAGAGGCTGCAGGACACGGCCAAGCCCATGCCGGCCGGCGTGGCGCAGAGGATCATCGAAAGGGAGCTCGGCGCCCCCGTTGACGAGGTGTTCGCCTCCTTCGATCCCGCGCCGTTGGGCTCTGCGAGCATCGGGCAGGTCCACAAGGCCGTGTTGCGCAGCGGGGAGATAGTGGCGGTCAAGGTGCAGCGGCCGGAAGCGCCCTCCAGGGTGGCCGGGGACCTCGAGCTCATGCGCGACTTCGCGGCGTTTCTGAATCGCAGGTTTGGTCAGGGGCTCTTCGTGGACGTCGGGGGGCTCGTGGCCGAGTTCGAGGTGGTGATCAGGCGCGAGCTAGACTTCTCTGCGGAGGCGGAGAACGCCCGCCGCTTCGCAGCCAACTTCGCGGGCACGCAGGTGGTCATCCCCGGGGTCTACCTGGACCTGTCGACGTCCAGGGTACTGACCGAGGAGTTTATAGAGGGGACCCGGTTCAGGGATATCCGCCCGCTCTCGATGACGCCCTCGGAGCGGCGTCGCGTCGCCACCATGGGGGCCGACGCGATCTTCAAGATGGCCTTCGAGGACGGCTTTTTCCACGGCGACCCCCACCCTAGCAACCTCCTCCTGACCCCCTCCGGCGACCTCGCCCTGCTCGACTTCGGCATGGTCGGTTACATGAGCCAGGGCGACATAGATGCCCTCTCCAGGCTGTTCATCGCGGTAATACAGCGCGACGCGTCGGCCGCCCTGCGAGGTCTCGAACACCTCGGCGTGGGCTACACGACGGAGATAAGAGGCGATCTCGTGCGCGACTTGCGGGAGTTTCTCAACAAGTACTCGGGGCTCTCCGTCGGGGAGGTCACGCTGGGACAGGCGCTCTCCGAGCTCATCGCCCTCGCGCGGCGCTACAGGCTCAGGATGCCGCCGGTCTTCCCCCTGCTCACGAAGGCGCTCGTGACCGCGGAGGGGCTCGCCCGCTCCATAGACCCGACGATCAACGTCTACGAGGTTGCCAGACCATACGCGCAGAGGCTACTCTCGGAGCGCTTCAGGCCAAGGAGCGTGGCCGAGGTGGTCGGGGAGCGCGCGATGGAGTACGCCCGCTACGCCGAGGAGATGCCGGACCAGGTCAGCCTCATCATGACCGAGTTCGCCGACGGAGAGATAGAGGTTCAGCTCGAGCATGGCGGCCTCGACGACCTGTTAAGCAGCGTGGACGTGCTCGCCAACCGGGTAGTCTTCGCCATCATCACCGCCGCCCTGTTCGTGGGCTCCGCCATGCTCGGCGCCTTCGACGTGGCGGGCCCCGACGTTCCCCTGACCGGCGCGCCCCTGATCAGCTTCCTCGGTTTCACGCTGGCCCTGATCCAGACCGCAATCCTGCTGGTGATCATTTTCCGCTCGGGACGACTTTAGAGCTGTCAGCAGTTAGCTATCAGCTTTCAGCTACGTTTGTTCTGGCTCGAACTGTCGGGTTCGCATTGCCGGTTGCTATCGTCGAAGGTATGGATTTATCCTCGTTGTTACATCACTTACCACGGCAGCTGATGGCTGAAGGCTGAAAGCTGATAGCTTCAACCCGACTGGTATAATTTCTCTGTGGAACCCGTACGTACAGAGCAACGTCCGAGGGCTATTCCGGCTCCTGGCGTCAACATCTCTTCTCTTATCGAGAAGGTGGTAGCTTACGGGCCGGAGGGGACTGAGGAGCTGGTCGCCGAAGCCTATAACGCCGCCCATGCCGCGCATCGCGGTCAGATCCGCAAGAGCGGCGAGCCGTTCGTCTACCATCCGCTTGCAACGGCTGACGTGCTAGCGGAGCTGAGGCTGGACCCTACGACCATAGCCGCCGCGCTCTTGCACGACGTGCTCGAAGATACGAGCATGACGAAAGAGGAGCTGGCCGATCGGTTCGGTGACGAGCTCGCGGAGATCGTGGACGGCGTCACCAAGCTGAAGCGGCTCCCTTCTGGGAACCTGGAGGAGGCCCAGGCCGAGTCACTCAGAAAGATGATCGTGGCCATGAGCCGCGACGTGCGGGTGATCATCATCAAGCTGGCTGACAGGCTGCACAACATGAGGACGGTCGCCTACCTGAAGCGCGAGACGCAGCTCAAGAAGGCTACGGAGACGCTTGAGATCTACGCCCCGCTCGCGCACAGGCTGGGCATCTACTCGATAAAGTGGGAGCTGGAAGACCTGGCATTCGCCACCCTCCACCCGCGGCGTTACGAGGAGATAAAGAGTCTAGTCGCCGCCAGGCGTGGTGACCGGGAGGCATTTATCAACGGAACGGCCGCGGAGCTCCTGCGGCATCTACGCGAGACGCACATCGAGGCCGAGGTGCACGGTCGGGTCAAGCACTTCTACTCCATCTACAACAAGATGGTGCGACGCAACAAGGAGTTCAACGAGATCTACGACCTTGCCGGCCTGCGGGTGGTGGTGGGCGATGTGCGCGATTGCTACGGTGCGCTCGGGGTTATTCATTCCATCTGGAAGCCCATCCCCGGGCGTTTCAAGGACTACATCGCGATGCCCAAGTTCAACATGTACCAGTCGCTTCACACCACGGTAATGTCAAACGAGGGGAAGTTGCTGGAGATCCAGATCCGTACCCAGGAGATGGACACGACGGCGGAGTTCGGCATCGCGGCCCACTGGATGTACAAGCACGGCCTGACCGACCGTCAGGTGGACCGCCTGACGTGGCTCAAGAGCATGATGGAGTGGCAGAGGGAGACGACGGACGCCACGGAGTTCATGGAGTCGCTCAAGGGCGAGCTAGTAGCCGACGAGGTTTTCGTGTTCACGCCGAAGGGCGACGTGGTCAGCTTGCCGAGCGGCGCCACGCCCATAGACTTCGCCTACCACGTTCACACGGAGGTCGGACACCGCACCATCGGGGCCAGGGTGAATGACAGGATCGTGCCCCTCGACTCCGAGCTTGTCTCGGGGGACAGGGTCGAGGTCATCACGGGCAAAAACTCCGGTCCGAGCCGCGAC
>DASUPX010000009.1:0-8535 GCA_036280905.1 Rubrobacter sp.
TGTTGGCGTAGCCGAAGACCGTCCTGCCCTCCTCCAGAAAGCGGCCCACCAGATTAGACCACCACCGGAGATCTTCGTCGCGCTCTTTCTTGAGACGGGTGTGTCCCGCGGGGAACTCGCGGCGGTTGCCGAGCCAGCGGATGTAGACGAAGTCCGCCGTAGCCTCGTCCATCCTGGGCATCCTCGGGTAGTCGATCAGCGTCAGGGCGACGCCGCGCTCGCGTAGCATCACCGGGAGGTCCGAGCCCAGCCAGCTCCTGTGCCTTACCTCGACAGCGTACCGGAAGCCTTCTGGAAGCGCCTTAAGGAAGTCTTCAAGGACACCCATCCCCTCGACGGTGAAGGATGGCGAGAGTTGTAGGAGGAGCGGGCCAAGCTTGCTGCCGAGTTCATCCATGGTGCGTACAAAGTTCTCGGTCTCGGCTTCGGCATCGACCAGATTCTGTTCGTGGGTTATCTCTTGGGGAAACTTGGCGGCGAACAGGAACCCATCCGGCGCGACCTCGCGCCAGTTCTGCACGGTAGAGCGACGGGGGGTGCCGTAGAACGTGGAGTCTATCTCCACGGTCGCGTAACGCTTGACATACTCGGCGAGCCTGGACCCTGATGGTAGTGCCTCGGGATAGAGCGTTCCCTCCCAGTCCGCGTACGACCAGCCGGAAGTTCCGAGGTACAGGCCCTCTTCCGGCGGCTCGATGCTACCGGGGGTCTGTGCGAAGAGCCGCTGTTGCGCCGAATCGTCCATGGGTTCTCGAAGCCGGGATGCTACCACACCGGTTCTGGAGGTTTTATGAAAGCTCTTCCTGTTCGTCGTCGCCGCATGTACTACATTGGTGCGATGGAACGGGGACGCCAAACAGGATGAAGGTTTTCTACAGCGACCACTTCGTGTTGCCCCTGCCCGAGGGACACCGCTTCCCCATGTCCAAGTACTCGCTGCTGCGCGAGCGGGTGGCTGCAGACGGTATTTGCGGTCCGGGAGAGCTCCGCTCGCCGCGCGCCGTTACGGACGAGGAGATTCTCCGCGCCCATGCGCCTGACTACCTCGAACGTGTGGCTTCTGGAGAGCTTACAAGCAAAGAGATCCGGCGCATCGGCTTTCCGTGGTCTGAGCGAATGGTGGAGCGCTCCCGCCGCGCCTCGGGCGGGACCGTGGGCGCCTGCCTCGCCGCCCTGGAGGAGGGATTCGCCGCGAACCTCGCGGGCGGCACGCACCACGCCTTCACCGACAGGGGCGAGGGCTACTGCGTCTTCAACGACTCGGCCATCGCCTCCAGGGCCGTACAGGCCGCGGGCCTCGTAGAGCGGGTCGTCGTGATCGACACCGACGTGCACCAGGGAAACGGGACGGCGGAGATCTTGCGGGGGGACGAGACCGTGTTCACGTTCTCGATCCACGGCGCCAAGAACTTTCCTTTCCACAAGGAAGAGAGCGATCTTGACGCGCCCCTACCCGACGGCGCGGACGACACAGAGTTCCTGACCACGCTCGAGATGGGGCTGGAGGCCGCGCTCGAGGCCGCTGATGCCGACCTCGCCATCTACCTGGCCGGCGCCGACCCGTTCGAGGGCGACCGCCTCGGCCGGCTCTCGGTAACGAAGGCCGGCCTGGCCGAGCGGGACAGGATGGTCCTGGGGGCCTGCCGGGACCGCGGTATCCCGGTCGCCGTAACGATGGCCGGCGGCTACTCACGAAACGTCGAAGATACGGTGGACGTGCACTTCCAGAGCATCAGACGCGCCGCCGACCTGCTAGAGAGAAGCGTTGGAACGGACGGAAGGACGCGAAGATCTTGAACGAGTCGAAGAGAGCAAGAACCTGCCTGATCGTGGGTGCCGGCATCTCGGGCCTGCTCGCCGGCGAGGCCCTGCAGCGAGAGGGCTGGGAGGTAACCGTTCTAGACAAAAGCCGTGGCGTCGGTGGCCGTATGGCCACCCGGCGTGTGGGAGCGGGCACCTTCGACCACGGCGCCCAGTTCTTCACGGTCAGGAAAGACCGGTTCTCTGACCTCGTAGAGGGTTGGCTCGAAGCCGGTGCCGCCGTAGAGTGGTCGCTGGGTTTCACTGACGACGGGGGCACGCCGAACGAGGACGGCCACCCGCGTTACAGGGGGGCTGACGGCATGACCTCCATCCCCAAACATCTCGCCGGCAACCTCGACGTGCGCACCGGCGAGAGAGCCGTGAGGGCCGACGCAAGTGTGGCCGGCTGGGAGATCTCCTGCGAGTCCGGCCTGCGGCTAGAAACTTCAGCCCTGTTGCTCGCCATGCCCGTTCCGCAGGCCCTGGATCTCGCAACCTCGGGGAACTACGGGCTACCGGCAGGCGCCCGGCAGGATCTGGAGGCCATATCTTACGATCCCTGCCTGGCGCTCATGGTGCTGCTTGACGGCTCCGCCAACGTGCCAGAGCCGGGGGGCATGCAGATCAAAGGCGAACCATTGGACTGGATCGGCGACAACCGCCGCAAGGGCATCTCCGAGGCGCCCGCCATCACCATTCACGCGGGACCGGAATGGAGCCGGGCCCACTTCGACGACCAGGAAGCGGATATCACGCGTGACCTGATCTCCTTCGCCGGGGATCGGCTCGGCACTGATCTCTCGTCGCTTGTCGTCGAGACCTCTCTAGCCCGGTGGCGCTACAGCTGGGTGACGGAGGCCCACCCAGAACCGTTCCTCGTCTCTCCAGGGGATCCAACGCTGCTCTTCTGCGGAGATGGGTTCGGCCAGCCCAAGGTCGAGGGCGCGGCCCTCTCGGGGCTAGCCGCAGCGGACTACCTCCTGGGCTAGATGGCGCTCCTGTTGCTCGCCCACGCCGCCGGGACGCTCTTCATGGTAGGCGTGATCTGGTTCGTACAGGTGGTGCACTATCCGCTGTTCGCCCGCGTCGGCCCTTCGAGCTTTTCCGCCTACTCCGCCAGGCACACCCGGCTGACCGGACTGGTCGTCGGGCCGCCCATGCTTCTCGAGGCGACGACCGCCGTGGCGCTGGTCGTCTGGAGCCCGGCGGGTGTCTCGGTGTCCCTGCTGTGGGCTGGCCTAATTCTGGTTGCCGGGATCTGGCTCTCCACGGCCGTACTCCAGGCACCACGTCACACTACCCTGGGCGGGGGGTTCGACCCCGCGGTCCACCGGTTTCTCGTAACGTCGAACTGGCTGCGTACCCTGCTCTGGAGCCTTAGGGGGCTCGTGGTGCTCTTCATCCTGTATCAGGCGATGGGCTAGCACTGTCCACAAAGGCCAGAGATGCATCTAGCGTCGGGTAACAAAAAGTGGTACATATAACCTAGAAAACTAGGCTGGTCGAAGGAGAACGGGGCCTTGGGAAACAGAAGGGTGGCACTCAAGCCGCACGCGTCCAGGATCCGGCACTGGGTCGAAGAGGGTCGAGGTGACACCTGGATCGCGCAGGAGCTGAACACGACGCCTTCGAGCGTACAGAGCTTCCGTTCCAGGAATTCCATTTACCGTCGAGATCCCGTCCGTCGTGGCCAGCTCTCGGAGCACTCTGCGATCCTCGACGAGACCGAAGACGGTGTTCTCCTGAAGACCGATGCCAGGGACTCCGAGGTCTTCGAGCGGGAGTGGCGATCCTACCTGGGCGGATCGCCGGACGAGCTGCAGGTGGTTATCACCCAGGACCGCATCTACATCGAGAAGACGCGCTAGCTTGCATGGAGACCGCATTGTAGAGCTGACCCTGGCTCTAGAAGAAGCGGACGCTCTGCATGCCGTGCTCGAGGATCTTCTTGAGAAGAGCCCCGCGAATCCTACGCTCGAACACACCTACCGGCTGCTCGGCTGGCGTATCCTCGCCGCCAGAGGTGGCAGCGGCCTGACCGGAAGAATCGCGACGCTCGCCCGCGAAGCCGAATCCCTGGAAGCCTACGAAGTGGCACGGGACCGCGAACTCGGCCCTGTGCTAGACGGCCTGGAAAGCGCCGAAAACAGGGATCCGTGAGTAAAGCTATCAGCTGTCAGCAATCAGCGATAAGCTCAAGATAACGTAGAAATTACCGAAGACTTGCCCTGTTGCCAAAATGTTATCTGCGGTTAGCGTTGTTGTAATGTAGGCGCTGTATATTGATCGAGCAATGGGCCACTTCCCCCCCTTCCTGGCCCAGGCGAGACACCCGGGCCGCGGATTACGCGCGGTCCGGTTTTCTTGTGTTAACCTTTCTGGGTCTTATGGAGACCCTCCTCAGTTCGCTTGCCCTGACGGTCTTTATCGGCGTTCTCGCGTTCGTTGCGCAATGGTCGCGGAAGAATCGAATGGCGGAGATCTCGCTGGTCGTGGTGCTTGCTTTCATCTCGCTCCTGCTCCTGGCCACGGGTGCTCTGCTCACTGCGGTCTGGATCTGGGGCCAGGCGCCCCCGGAGATCCAGCGGCTCCTGGAGGTTTCGAGCCTGCCCATCCTGGTCTCGGGCCTGGCCGGTCTGGCGCTCTGCTTCCCGACGTTGCGCAAGATCGTACGCCGTGAACCCAACGGGCCCTTCTGGACGAACCCGCCGGTATTCTTCGGCCTGTGGATGTTCGCCACCGTGTTGTTATCCAACAACCTGATCGGGATCCTCGGCCTCGAGCAACTGAACGAGATCGACGCTTTCTCGCTTGGCACGGGGGGTAGGATCTCACCGCTTACCGTGCTTGCGAGCCAGTTACCCTTCCTCGTTGTCGCCATCGTCGGCGTCGGCGCGGGGATACGTCGGGGCCCCCGCGAGACGCTTGCCCGCCTCGGCTACGGACCCATCTCCGTCCGCGCTCTCGGCGTGGTGGTGCTTTTCATCGCGGTGGCGTTCGCCCTCTCGGTTGCCGCCGACTACCTCTTCTCCGTTCTCCAGCCCGACCTATACCGCAGGGTCGGCGAGGTCTCTGGAACGCTCTTCGATCCGAAGGGCCTTAGCCTGGTCTCCGCAGTGCTTTTCGCCTTGCTGATCGGGCTCGGTGCCGGGCTGGGGGAGGAGACGCTGTTTCGCGGCGCGGTGCAACCCGTCTTCGGCATAGGGGCGACCTCGGTTCTGTTCGCCTCGATGCACGTCCAGTACGGGCCCTCTGTGCTCCTCGTCTACGTCTTCGTGCTCTCTGTAGGGCTTGGGTTACTCCGCCGCTACTTCAACACCACGACATGCTTCCTGGCCCACGCCGGCTACAACACCCTGGGCATCCTGGGCGTCTACTTCTTCGGTTTGTAGCTTCAGCCGGGGGCGCGCCTCATCAACAGCCACTCCCTCTCTCCGTTCAACCTGGTCGCGCCGAAGGCCCCGACGCGTTCGAAACCCACGCGCTCGTAGACGCTGATGGCCCGCTGGTTGAAGGTGGCCACGGTCAGCCGGAACGCCGCGGGCGAGTAGTTTCCATCCGCGAACTGCAGGCCGGCGCGGACGAACTCTTCTCCGAGGCCCTTTCCCGTAAGATCTGGCCTCATCCCGAGGCCCACGTCCAGCGCATCTTCTCGGTCGTAGAGGCCCGAGGTCCTGCCAGCCGAAACCCTGGCGTCCTCTCCGAAGCAGAAGTACCCGACCAGCCCTCCGGATTCGTCGTGTACCGCGTGGTAGAGGTAGCGTGGCTCCAGAAGCGAGGCCACTACCTCGGGGCTCCCATCGTAGATCGAGTAAGGCCCTCGGTAGCGCCAGCGCGAGATCGCCTCGGCGTCGGCGCGGGTGATCTGGGTCAGGGTGAAGCGCACTTCTGGCGCGGGGAGAAGCTCTAGGCGGCCAGGGACTCTGTAACGGGGACGACCGTCGCGGGCTCCAGGGCGGCGGCGATCCTGACGAGTAGCTCGCTGACCTCCACGTCGAGGCCCGCGGCTATGCTCTCAAGGACCCTCGAAGAGGGGTCTTTCTCGCCGCGTTCGATCTCCGCGAGATAGGAGACCGAGACGTGCGCGCCCTCTGCGACCTGCTTCAGCGTGAGGCCGCGCTCGCGGCGCTCGGCCCGCAGGGTCTCCCCGATGGTCGAGAGAAGGTCTCCTTTGTGCCGCTCCGGGCTTATCTCTAGAGTCTTCACATCCTAGATTCTATCTTCCTGTCTAGGCTTTGCGCAACCCACCAGCCAATTTCTTGACGAGGAGGATCTCCTCCAGGTCGGCATGGGGCGTCTCGTAGGGCGTCTCCATGACCACGGGCACCCCGGGCAGACCTCCGAAAAGCCCCGGCCACGCCTCGATGGAGATGCATCCCTCCCCCACCTTGCGATGCCCATCGCGATGGCTCCCGAGCTCGTTCTTCGCATCGTTCAGGTGGAGCAGCGCGACCGCGTCACCCACGGCAGCGACCAGGTCGGAGGCGAGCTTCTCTCCCCCCTCCCCCGACGTCAGGTCGTAGCCGGCGACAAACGCGTGGGCCGTATCCACGCACACCCGAACACCGGCACGCCTTGCGACCTCCCCGAGCGCACCAAAGGTGGAGCAGAGCTGGGTGCCAGCCCCCACGGAGTTCTCCACTATTACCTCAGCCACCCCAGAGGCGCCGTCGAGCTCTGCCGCCTGCTCCCTGGCGCTCACCAGTCCCTCCACCAGCCGGTCCATGCCAACCTCTTCGCCGTCACCGCCGTGACTGCCAGCGTGCACGACCACCAGGTCGACGCCCAGGGCACCCGCCGTGGCCATCTCGTGGGCGAGAGCCCTCACCGAGCGGGCCCGAAGATCCTCATCCTTGGAGGCCAGGTTTATGAGGTACTTGGCGTGCGCCACAACCGGAGAGACCCCGATCTCGCCCGCCCCCGCGACAAGTACGTCGGCGTCCCCCCGTGGGGCTGGAACGGCCCAGCCTTGCGGGTTGGAGACGAAAATCTGGACCGTCTCGCACCCCAACTCGCGGGCGGACTTCAGGGTCCTGGCCAGTCCGCCCGAGGTCGGCAGGTGCCTCCCGATGCTGTTCGTCCGCTTCTGCATGGCGGCGATTCTACAGGCCAGCGGCCCGGGCCGCTGTGAGAGATATAATCCCCGGGAACGTTTGATCTACTGGAAGGAAGGGCGACATGGCTGTCGAAGGCAAGGTGGCGAAGATCCTGGGCAACAACGAGATCGTCATAAACCGAGGGAGCGGCCAGGGCGTCCGCCAGGGCATGCTCTTCGAGGTCTTCGCCCCGGAAGGCGAAGAGGTCTGGGATCCAGACACCGGCGAGACGCTTGGCACGGTCGAGGACGTGAAGGCGAAGGCCGAGGTGACGGAGGTCAAGGAGCGGCTCGCGGTCGCACGCATACAGCATGCTCAGGAGACGCCTTTCGGTGCCGTGGACATCGGGGAGATGCAGGAGAACCTGCAGCGCATGTTCGGACAGATGTTCGGCGACGACGTGCAGGTCCGCGGCTTCGGTGCGAACCAGGGCGACGAGCCCGACCTGGAATCAATGCTCGGTGGACCACTCCAGGATCTGTCCAAGGTGCAGGTCGGCGATGCCGTGCGTGAGATTCGGCGCCGCTAGCCCCGGCGCCACGCAACCCACGGCTCTTTGAATAACTTCTCCCGCCTACCGGTAACGTTTGGCCTGATCGGGGCCTGCGTAACCGTCTACCTGGCGGTCGCTATCGCCGGCCAGAGTTACGGACACCCGCTAAACGTGAGCCTGGTGACGCAGCCGTTCGATGTCGTTGGCAGGGGCGCGCTCGTGCCAGATCTGGTGGCGCGGGGCGAAGTGTGGCGTCTGGTATCGAGCATGTTCCTGCACGCCGGGTTCGTTCACCTCGCGCTCAACATGCTGTCGCTCTACTTTCTTGGGGCTTTTGTAGAGGTGACGTTCGGACGCGCGCGCTTTCTCATACTCTACCTCTCTAGCGGGCTCGCCGGTGGCATCGCCTACCTGTACTTCGGGGCCTTCAGCGGTTCCGTGGTGGGGGCTTCTGGCGCGATCTTCGGCCTCCTGGGAGGCGTGCTCGGCTACTCGTTGCGCCGCGGCACCTTCTCCTGGCAGAACCCCCTGATCCGTCAACTCCTCATCCTGACCGTCCTGAACCTCTACATCGGGTTCTCCGTCCCTAACATCAGCAACGCCGCCCATATCGGTGGCCTGCTTAGCGGTCTGGCCTTCGGATGGCTCGTCGCGCCAACCGTCTACTCCCAGAAGAAGGTCAGAGCGGCCACCACCACCATCATCGTACTTGGAACGGAGGTCGTTCTGTTGGCTGTGTGGTTCATCGTTTTCGCGTAGAAGGCTGTCGACCGAACGCTTTCGGACCGTTCGCGAACCGTCCCTACACTGCTCGGGCGTGAGCGTTTCCCAGCAAGACGACGGCCATAAATGTTCGGTCGGCCCGGGCATCGTCATGAGCCGATACCCGACACCCAGACAAATCTGTAGGGGCCTTCCCCGGACGGCCCAACGGACCATCGACTAGCCATGCGGGAGCGCGATCAACCCGGCGGAGGTTATGACGAGGGTGGCCACGAACAACAGGCCGGCGGCCATGTCGGTGTCTTCGGATTGGGCCTCGGGGAGCAGGTGGGCCGCCCCGATGTAGGCAAGCACCCCGCCGGCAACGCCAGTAAGGAGACCGAGCGCCCCGTCGCCGGGGGTCGGAACCAGGGCTGTCAA
>DASUPX010000010.1:0-20790 GCA_036280905.1 Rubrobacter sp.
GTCCGGCTCCGTAAAGGCCCGCATAGCCAAGTACATGGTGGAGCGTGCCGAGGAGGAGGGGCTCCTGAGAGAGGGCGACACCATCGTGGAGGCCACGTCCGGCAACACGGGCAACGCCCTCTCCATGGTCGCCGCGGTCAAAGGCTACCGGATGCTCGTCGTGATGCCAGAGGGAATGAGCGGGGAGCGGGTCGCCATCAGCCGCGCCTTCGGGGCCGACGTGATGGAGGTCGGTCACTTCCACGTCAACGAGGCCCTCGCCAAAGCCAAGGAACTCGGCCAGGAGCCCGGCTACTTCTGCCCCTCCCAGTTCGAGAGCGAGTGGAACGTGGAGGAGAACAGGATCTGGCTCGGACCCGAGATGCTTGGCCAGCTCCCCGACGGCGCGGTGCCAGATGCGATCGTCATGGGCGTCGGTACCGGTGGGACCCTGATCGGGGTCGGACAGGCGTTCCGCGAGGTGAACCCCGACGTCAGGCTCTTCGCCATGGAGCCCTCCGAGTCGTCGACGATCCTGTGCGGGGAGATCGGAGACCACCTCATCGAAGGCATCTCCGACGGCTTCGTCCCAGGCATCTTCGAGCGCCACCAGAGCCTCGTGGACACCGCCCTCACCGTTGACTCCCAGGAGGCCGTGGAAGAGATGCGCCGCCTCGCCAGGCTGCACGGCCTCTTCGTCGGGCCCTCCAGCGGCGCCAACCTGATCGCCGCGAAAAGGGTGCGCGAGACCTACCCCGAACTTTCGACGGTCGTCACCCTTTTCTGCGACGAGGGGGAGAAGTACATAAGCGACCACTTCGCGAGCAAGGACTCCGTCAAGGTAGGACGCGAGGCTTACACCTAGAGATGGCCGGGGTGCCCGGTAGGCATGTGGCCGAGACCGGTGCAACGCCCCTTATGCTATAGTCCTGACGTGCCCGGTGAGGGCCGCGGGAGAGAGTCGTTCGGGGTGTGGGAAAGAACCTGCAACGACCGCCGAAGGTGAAAGGGCTGCAAGAGCCGTCTGAATCTCTCAGGCAGAAGGACCGCGGGCCGGAGGGCGTCCTGGAGAGTCCGGCCAGCTTCGTGGGGCCGGCGCCGACGGGGTAACACTCTCAGGTTAGGGACAGGGCGGAAAAAGGGACGCTCACCCGAGACAGGGGGTATTGCCACGTGGCGCGATTCACACCGCACACCGAGGCCGACGTGCAGGAGATGCTGGAGGCCATCGGGGTTGAGACCCTGGACGACCTCTTCGCCGACGTAAGCCCGAAGTTCGAAGGAGAACTCGACCTTCCCGAGACCCTCTCCGAGTACGAGGCGCTGAGGGAAGTAGATGCCCTGGCGAAGGAGAACGTTCACGGGCTGCCCATCTTCCTCGGGGCCGGGGCCTACGACAGGATAGTGCCATCGGCCGTCGGCGCGATCATCTCCCGCGGCGAGTACCTGACCTGCTACACGCCATACCAGCCGGAGATCAGCCAGGGCACCCTGCAGGCCATCTTCGAGTTCCAGTCCATGATCTCCGAGCTGACGGGCCTGGAGATCTCCAACGCCTCCGTCTACGATGGCGCCAACGCCGTGGTGGAGGCCGCCCTGATGACCGCGAGGCTGACGAAGCGGGACCCGAAGGTCGCCGTCTCAGCCGGCCTGAACCCCCGCTACCGCGAGGTGATGGAGACCTACCGCGTGGAAGTGGTGGAGCTGCCCTTCGGAGAAGGGACCACGGATTTCTCAGCGGTTCCCGAAGACGTCTCAGGCGTCTTCGTACAGAGCCCCAACTACTTCGGCATCGTGGAAGACGTGAGGGCCGCCTCCGAGGCGGCGCACGAGGCGGAGGCCCTCGCGGTCGCCGTGTGCGATCCGATCTCGCTCTCCATCCTTGAGGCGCCCGGAAACCTCGGTGCCGACGTGGCGGTGGGCGAGGCCCAGCCGCTCGGGATGCCCCTGATGTTCGGCGGGCCCTACGCCGGCTACATGGCTACGAAAGAGAATTTCGTCCGTCAGCTCCCCGGACGGATCACAGGGGAGACCATAGACGAGGACGGCAAGCTGGCCTACGTTCTCACCCTGCGCGGCCGCGAGCAGGATATCAGGCGCGCCAGGGCCAACTCCAACATCTGCACCAACCAGGCGCTAACGGCCCTTTGCGCGACCGTCTACACGGCCCTGATGGGGCCGCGGGGGCTGAGCGAGGTGGCCGAGCTCTCCGTCTCCAAAGCACACTATCTTGCCGATAGGCTACAGGCTTCAGGTTTCAGGCTTCGGTACCCGGACGCTCCTTTCTTGTGGGAGTTCGCGGTGGAGGTGCCCGACGTGGCCCGGGCGAACGAGGCTTTGCTCGAAGCGGGGATGGTTGGCGGACTCGACCTCGGGGACGGGGCCATGCTCGTCGCCGTAACGGAGAAGAGGACAAGAGAAGAGCTCGACGCCTTCGTGGAGGTGGTTGCCGATGCCGTTTGACCTGATCCGGGACAAGGGCCGCGAGGGCCGCAGGGGCTACACCCTTCCGAAGCCAGACGTGGAGATGAAGAAGCTCGAAGACCTCCTGCCGAAAGCGTCGCTCCGCGAGGAGAAGCCTCGCCTTCCTGAGGTGGACGAGCCAACCGTGATCCGTCACTACACCAACCTCTCGCGCCAGAACGAGGGCATCGACACAACCTTCTACCCGCTTGGCTCCTGCACGATGAAGCACAACCCACGCGCCAACGAGGCCGCCGCTGTGGTTCCCGGTTTTGCCGGTCTTCACCCGCTCCAGCCCGGGACGCAGGGCGCGCTCCGCATCATGCACGAGCTACAGGGTTTCCTGTCCGAGGTCTCCGGGTTGCCCCACGTCTCGTTGCAACCGCTCGCCGGCGCGCAGGGCGAGCTGACGAGCATCCTGATGGTCAAGAAGTTCTTCGAGGATGCCGGGGACGACGGTCGTACCACCGTTATCGTTCCATCGACGGCGCACGGGACCAACCCCGCCACGGCATCGATGGCCGGTTTCAAGGCAAAGGAGGTCGGGCTCGACGAGCACGGCTGCGTCGAGGTGGAGGAGCTGCGGGAGATGGTGGACGGCTCGACGGCCGCGCTCATGATCACCAACCCCAACACCTGCGGCGTCTACGAGCGAAACATAGTGGAGATAGCGGAGATTCTGCACGAGGCCGGCGCTTTCCTGTACATGGACGGCGCGAACATGAACGCGAACATGGGACGCATGCGCCCCGCCGAGGCCGACGTGGACATCATGCACTTCAACCTGCACAAGACCTTCTCGACCCCCCACGGCGGCGGAGGCCCCGGCTGCGGGGCCATCGCCTGCTCCGATGCCCTCGCGCCCTTCCTCCCCGACCCCGTCGTGGAGAAGGACGAGGACGCCTACCGCTTCGTTCGTCCCGAGAAGACCATCGGGCGCATGTCCACGTTCCACGGCAACTTCGGGCAGATGCTGAGGGCCTGGAACTACATCAGGATGCACGGCCCCGAGCTGAGGGACGTGACGGACATGGCCGTCCTGAACGCTAACTACGTTCGGGCTCAGCTGCGGGGAACCTACCGCATCCCCTACGACGAGCTGTGCAAGCACGAGGTCGTGGTGCAGCCGCCTGAGGGCATGAGAGCCCTAGATATCGCCAAGGGGCTTATCGACTACGGGTACCATCCGCCCACCATCTACTTCCCCCTCGTCGTCAAGGAGGCCATGCTGATAGAGCCGACCGAGACCGAGTCCAAGGAGACCCTCGACGACTTCGTCGGGACGATGCTGGAGCTTGCCGAGACGAGCACAGAAGACCTCGAAGAGGCCCCCACGCACGCCCCCACCCGCCGCCTCAACGAGACCCGCGCCGCCCGCCAGCTCAAGGCCAGGTGGTAGGGGTGGGAGAACTCAAGCACACCCCGCTCTACGAAGAGCACAGGGCCTCCGGGGCCAGGCTCGTGGACTTCGCCGGCTACGAGATGCCCGTGCAGTACGAGGGTATAAGGGCTGAGCATGAGGCGGTGCGCAACCACGCCGGGCTCTTCGACGTGTCGCACATGGGCGAGGCCGTGTTCCGCGGCCCCGATGCCGAGGCCGCTGTCCAGCGCCTCGTCACCCGCGACGTGGAGAGGCTGGATATCGGGCAGGCCGGCTACTGCGCGGTCTGCTACGAGAACGGGGGGACGGTGGACGACGTGATCGTCTACCGCCGCGAGGACGACTTCCTCGTCGTAATAAACGCCTCCAACCGCGAGAAAGACCTCGAACACTTCCGTACGAACACCGAGGACCTCGATGTCGAGGTTGCCGACGAGTCCGACGACTGGGCTCTGCTGGCATTGCAGGGGCCCGAGGCCGAGGGGCTGCTACAGGACCTGACCGACACGGACCTCTCCGCCCTCAGGCCCTTCCGGTTCGCCGAAGGGGAGGTAGAGGGTGTCAGGGCCATAATCTCCCGCACGGGCTACACGGGCGAGGACGGGTTCGAGATCTACCTCTCCCCAGAAGGCGCCCCGCGCGTCTGGCGCCGGCTCGTAGATCTCGGGGTCAGCCCGGCCGGGCTCGGTGCCAGGGACACGCTGCGCCTCGAGGCCGGCATGTGCCTCTACGGCAACGAGCTCGACGCCGAGACCACGCCGCTTGAGGCCGGTATCGGCTTCGCGGTCCATCTGGAGAAGGACCCGCACTTCATCGGCCAGCGGGCGCTCCTGATCGAGGACACCCAGGGGCTGCGCAAGAAGCTCGTGGGCTTCGAGATGGAGGGGCGAGGCATAGCCCGCCACGGCTACCACGTCACCAGCGGGGCCGAGGTGGTCGGGGAGGTCACCAGCGGCACCAAGTCGCCAACGCTGGACCAGGCCATAGGTCTTGCGTTCGTGGACCCAGGGGTGGATGATTGGTTCGAGATCCTGATCAGGGACAACCCCGTGCCTGCGAAGGCCGTGCCGCTACCATTCTACAAACGCAACAGAGGATAGGGGGAGAGCTTTGGCCGTACCGGAAGATCTTCAGTACACCAGAAGCCACGAGTGGGTTCGCTCTGAGGACGGCACCGTGACCATAGGCATCACGGAGCATGCCCAGGAGGAGCTCGGCGACGTGGTCTTCGTGGAGTTGCCCGACGTGGGTTCCACCCTCTCCGCCGGCGAATCCTTCGGCACCGTGGAGAGCGTCAAGGCAGTCTCGGACCTGTACGCGCCGGTCGGCGGCGAGGTCGTCGAGGTCAACTCCTCGCTGGAGGATGCGCCGGAGAAGATCAACGACGACCCCTACGGGGAGGGCTGGATCGTCAAACTGAACACCTCCGAAGAGGCCGACCTTCTCTCCCCAGATGAGTACGAGAAGGTCGTAGAAGAAGAGTCCTAGACGACCCTGGCCGGCTTGCCAGACGGCTTACCGGACGGCATCCTCATCGCCACGCTCCGCGTTGGCCAGCACGGCATCCCGGACGAAGTAGGCCAGGCCGGGGACCCGTTCCTCGTAGTGCGAGCGAAAGCGCTCGTCGCCCACGTACATCTCGGCGAGGCCGCGCTGGATCTCATAGGTGCAATGGTAGAACCAGCGGCTGATGTGCTGCCGGTGGGCCTCCGCCGCTGCCATGGCCTCATCGCTCTCCGGTGGGAGTTCGGCCTCGAAAGCTGCGGCGAGCTGCGCTTCTATCTCCTCCGCTTCGGCCTTGAGCTTCAGCCAGTCTTCCTTCGTGTAGCGTGAGACGCGCCGGTTTGACTCCTTGTAGGCGTCGGTCTCGCCCCAGCGCCTCTCGGCCTCCTCGGCGTGGTCCTCTGGGTGGAAGTCTCCGAAGACCTCGAAGCGCTCTTCCGGTGTAAGGTTGATGTTCATCTTTCTCGCCTCCGTCTCCTTGTCTATGGCGTCGACCATCGCGCTCAGACGCTCTATCCTCTCGACGAGCAGCCCGCGCTGACGCCCGAGGTGACCGATGTGGTCGGTACCGGGATCGTCGATGATGGCCTGGATCTCCTTCAAGGCGAAACCGAGCTCCCTGTAGAACAGGATCCGCTGTAGCCTCCTGAGGTCCGCCTCACCGTAGAGGCGGTAGCCCGCCTGGCTGTGTCCGCCGGGCGACAGCAGGCCGATCTCGTCGTAGTGGTGCAAAGTCCGGATCGTTACCCCGGAGAGGGCCGCCACCCTCCCGACAGAATATTCTGCTGTTGTCAGGTCGCTCACGTCTCACCTCCTCGTCACAGACAAGTCTAGACCCTCACGTTGCGTGAGGGTCAAGGCGATTTTCTCGTTCTTCTGCAGACTTTCCGGACCGGAGCCCTCAGGCTCGTAGTCAGGGGATGCTGACCGGGATGGGGCCTATTCTCGTCCTGTGGGGGCATCAGGGGCGGTGAAGAGGACCGGGATCCCCCACGGGTCACGCACGAGGAAGCCGCTCTCGTGTTCCTCGGTCGCGATGCCGGCGGCAAGGGTGCGCTTGCCTACCTCGACTACCTGTTCCTGATCTTCGAGCACCACGGTCCAGTGGCGCAGGCCCACCCGGCCTTCCGGGACGGGAGGCACGCCTTCTCCCCGCCAGACGTTGAACCCGAGGTGGTGATGGTAGCCCCCGGCGGCCACGAACGCCGCGGCCCCGGGAATCAAGGCCGTTTGCTCGAACCCGAGCACGTCTCGATAGAAGTCGAGCCCCTGCTCCAGATCTCCGACGTGCAGGTGCACGTGGCCGATGCTCAGCCCAGGGCCGGCCTCATCGCGCGGCTCCTCACCGGCCACGACCTCCAGCAGGCCGTCCAGGTCGAGGGGGTGCGGGCCGCCGGCGTACTCCATGGTCTGTGGCCAGTGCTCTCGCGGGCGGTCGGCGGCGAGCTCGATGCCGTTGCCGTCGGGGTCGGGAAGGTAGATGGCCTCGTGGGTGCCGTGGTCTGAGGCACCCTGTATCCGGGTCCGCGTGGCGGCCAGGCGCAACGCTACGTGGGCAAGCTCCTCGCGGGAGGGGAAGAGCAGCGCGTAGTGGTAGAGGCCGGCGTGCCTCCCCGCCCGCCGCGCTTCCGGCTCCTCGTACAGGACGAGCAGGTCCTCCCCACCGACGCCCATGGCAACTACGGAATTCTCGCGCTGGTGCAGTCGGAGGCCGATGGCGTCCTCGTAGAAGGGGATAGAGCGTTCGAGGTCCGTGACCGTCAGATGTACGGCGCCAAGGCGGAGCGTCGGTGGCAGCATCGGCGTGGCGGCCTCCGGGACGACTTTCTCGTGCTGGCTCATGTGGATACCCCCTGCATCAGGTCTCCGCGATTGGCTTCGAAAACCTCCAGAAGCGACCGCGGCGGACGACCCGTAAGTTTCTCGACCTCCCCGGGGGCCTCGCTTATATAGCCCTCACGGATAGCCCGCCCGAACGTGGCGATGGAGCGGGCGGCCGGCTCGGGCATGCCTGACGCGGCGAGGCCCTGGACGAAAGCCTCGTCGTCGACGGCCACGGCCTCGACGGGCCTGCCCGATACCCCGCTCAGGAGCGCCGCCACGTCGTCCTGGCCCAGCGAACGGGGCCCGGTGATGTCGTAGGCCTCGCCCTCGTGGCCTTCGGTGCCAAGGACCGCGGCAGCAGCCGCGGCGCAGTCCTCACGTGAGACGTAGGCCGTCATGCCATCCCCGTTGTTGTGGACGAGGCGGCCCGTGGCCACGGCCTGCGTCCCGGTGGGCACCTGGTACTCGGCGTAGAGGCCGTTGCGTAGCATGGTCCAGGCGAGGCCGCTCTCGCGTAACGTCGCCTCGGTCTCCCGGTGGTCCGCGGTGACCGCGGCCGGGTTGTCCTCGACCGGGTTGAGGTATGACGTGTAGATGATGTGCCTTACCCCCGCCTTCCCGGCCGCCTCGATGGCTGCTCGGTGCCCCTCGACGCGGGCACCGACGGCGTCGGTGCTGATGAGCAGGAGCTTGTCCCCACCCTCGAACGCCATCTCCAGGGTCTCAGGCCTCTCGAAGTCGGCCTCCCGGACCTCCGCCCCACGTGCTGCGAGGTCGGATAGCGCCTCTGGATGGCGTGTCGTGAGGATCACCTCCGGGGCCGGCATCCTGTCCAGAACCAGCTCGGCGGTCGCACGGCCGAGATGGCCCGATGCCCCCGTGATAACGATGCTCATGCTCTCTACCTCCCCGCTTTTCTAGACACTCTAGCTTACGAGCTTCCAGGAGCTCTGGAATCCTAGCCCGAGCGGCTGCTGGAGCGTCATGCCGAGAAAGCCGAGCCGCTCCAGCTCGCGCGACCTGCGCAGGGAACCGGCGTCGAGGGCCCTGGACCCACCGGACTCGACCAGACCTATAACGGCCTCCTTGGACTCGGTGTCGTCGCCGGCCACGAACACGTCGAGCGGCTGGCCAGCCACCTCGTCGGCCACCAGCGTGCCCGCGAAGGTCGTGTTCCAGGCCTTCACCACGCTCACGCCCTCAGGAGCGCCTTTCTGGATCTCCTCGGCCGCCGAGCTGTCAGCAGGGGTGACGAGGGCGTCGAAGGTCTGAAAGTCGACGGGGTTGGTTATGTCAACCACGGTCTTTCCAGAGAGCGCCTCCCCGTACTCCCTCAATACCGGCACGGCGGCCTCGTAGGGTACGGCAAGCACCACCACGTCGCCCGAGATCTCATCCCCCACCGCACCGGCACGGACGGACCCACCGAGCTCACCCGCCAGATCCTCCGCCTTTCTAGCCTCCGTGCCGAGAAGCGTTATCCCATGCCCACCAGCCAGGAGCCTGGTCGCAATGCCCCGCGCCATGTTGCCCGTACCTATTATCGTTACGTCCATCTCTGTCCTCCTTCGCCTCACACGTTTCTTTTACATCGCTCGTTGCTAAAACAACAACTGTCGAGTAGGATTGTGCTATCTGGGGGGCCTGGATTCAAGCATCAGGAAGGGTTTGGTGTTGGCAAAGCAACAGAGGAGCGAAAATGTCGGTCAAGGAGATCAGTGGGCAGGTTTCGGGGCGGGTGGATCCGCGGGTCGTGCGCACCCGCGAGCTCATCGTGCGGGCGTTCAACGAGCTTGTGGCGGAGAAGGGTCACACCGGGCTCACCGTGAGCGAGATCGCCGGCAGGGCCACCATAAACAGGGCCACTTTCTACGCGCACTTCGCGGACCAGTACGAGCTCTTCGACTACGTGGTCAGCGAGGCATTTAGGGAGGAATTGCGGCGGAGGCTGCCGGCTTCGTCGGGGCTCGGTGAGGAGGAATTGAGGGCGATGGTGCTCGCCGCCTGCGACTACCTCTCTGGCCTCAACACGGCCTGCTCGAGGACGGACAGGCAGTTCAAGCCGCTCATAGAGGCCAGGGTTCAGGCCGAGCTATACGAGCTCCTGCTGCGTTGGATCTGGGCGTCGCCCGTGAACGCCCGCTCCGCCGACGCGGAGATCACGGCCACCGTGGTCAGCTGGGCTATCTTCGGCGCGGGGCTGCGGTGGAGCCAGGGTGGGGAGCCGGGAAGCCTCGAGGAGTACGCGGATAGAGCCCTCTCGGCCATCGTCGGAGGGCTTGGATCCTGAATCTAGACCCGATTCGTTGTGTGGCCAACTTCGCGGAGGTCAGATCTCTGAAACGTCCTTGTACCTAGCCTTTTTGGGGGAGGCGCCCTTACCTCGCAGAGTGTAGTCTTGGTGGTACGAAACAGGGGAGGGGGTCTCCAGCACCTTCCTCTGCCCCGCCGGAAAAAGGTGAGAGGCATGCTGAGGAAGACGATGCTGCTGGCGACGGTCGTGGCCCTGGTGCTGAGCGTTGCCGCCACGGCGCTCGCCTCGAGTCCGGGCGACGGCAAAGCCCACGCCAGGGAAAGCATGGACAAGAACGAACTCCGCAAGAAAGAGGAGTTCGCCGGCCTGGTCGACATCGGCGGGGGCCGGCAGGTGTACATGGAGTGCCGCGGTAAAGGACGTCCCACGGCCGTGCTCGTCTCCGGCGGGGCGGGCTCACATGAGGACTGGACCCACCTGATAGACGCCGAAGGCGGGCTAGAGCCGAGCGGCTCTGCGGTGTTCCCCCAGGTCGGCAAGTTCACCCGGGTCTGCGTCTACGATCGTCCCGGGACCTTGCGTTTCGACGGCACGCTGTCTCCCTCGACCCCGGTGCAACAGCCGACCACCGCCAGCGACGGTGCCGCCGATCTGCACGCGCTGTTGGAGGCCTCCAGGCAGAAAGATCCTCATGTCCTGGTCGCGTTCTCGTGGGGCGGCATGATCGCCAGGCAATATGTTAGCGATTATCCCGACGAGGTGTCCGGCCTCGTCCTTGTCGACCCCGCCTCGGAGTTCCTGCAGGACACCCTGACGCCCTCGCAGTGGGATACCCTGGTCCGGTTGGGGACGCTTCCGCCCGAGGGTATAGAAGGGGTCGACCACGGGTCAAGCGCGCCTACACTACGCGCCTCCCCCCAGGTGCGCGGCATCCCCTCCGTGGTGCTCTCCTCAGACGAGTGCTTCGAACTCTTGCCCGGTGAGAACACGTGCCAGGCGTGGCGGGAGGCTCAGGATCTTCTGGTCGCGCAACTCGGCGCCGAGCAAATAACCCGTACCGACAGCAGCCACCCCATCCAGCTGCAGAACCCCGAGATCGTGATCGACTCGGTTCGCCAGGTGGTAGAAGCCGCCCGCAAGAAGTCGTGCGCGCTCGGGTTGAAGAACCACGGTCAGTGCGTCAAGGCCTCGAACCAAGCACGAGGAGGCAGATAGCACGAGCAGGCGTTACAGAGGGCGGGGCTTCCGGATGCTCCGCCCCTGGCCCCGCGCGGGGAGGCATAGGATCTCCGTCCCCCAGGGGACATGCCAGGGCCCTCTTCCTGTCGGCCACCGACCCCGAAACCCCCCGAACTACACCTTTATGTGCATTCTGCAGATATCTACAAAAAGTTTCTAAATTCTTTGTTCCAAAGGCTTTACAAAGTGTGGCGAGCGATGTATCATCCTGTCAGTCGGTTGGTGCGAAACTAAACCGGCACAATTAAAGAGCCCGGGGCGCTACTCCTCCTTTCCCTTTCCCCACCTATCACCCCTAGGTGCGCCCCGGGTTCTTCCCCTTTTTCTAGCTCTTAGCCTTCAGCGGTCAGCTTTCAGCTTTTTTCTTTCGGTGCGATTCTTTGCGTGTAGGCGCTAGTTTGCGTGAAATTGCGGCCTCCGACGTTCTCGTCGGAGGCCGCAAGCTGACGGCTGAAAGCTGGCCGCTGATAGCTCTAGGAAGCTTCCTGGCCTTCTGCCTGGGTCAGGTAGTAGAGGGTGTGCATTAGCTGGGCCGTTGGGTCTATACGGTGGACGTCTACGTGGGTTGGGACGTGAAGCAGGACGTCGGTGTAGTTGAGGATGACCCTGATGTCGGAATCGACCATGAGGTCGGCGACTTCCTGGGCCGAGGAGGCGGGGGTGGCGATGATGCCGATTATCTCCTCCGCTTCGGTGACGCTCTTCTTCAGCTCGTCGATGTGCTTGACCACGACGTTGCCCACGGTACGACCGATCTTCTCCGGGTTGTCGTCGAAGACGTCGTGGATCACGAAGCCCCTCTTGGGGAGGATGGTGCTTGCCGCTATGGCGCTTCCCAGGTTGCCAGCGCCGACGAGGGCGATGTTGTAGGTCTGCCTCAGACCAAGGATGTCGCGGACGGCCTCGACCAGGTCGTAGGCCTGGTAGCCGACCCCACGGGTGCCGGAGAAGCCTATGGCGTTCAGGTCGCGGCGTACCTGCACCGGGTTTATGCCGGTGAAATCGCCTAGCTCCTTGCTAGAGACCGCGTCACGACCCTCTTCTATCAGCTGCTGCGTGGTCCTGAGATACTTCGTCAGCCTATTCGTCAGGCCGGGCTGTAGCGTCGATCGCACCTTGGCTCCCGCTCCTTCTTCGTGAGTAGATATTCGATGGGGGCATTGTAACAAAATGGGCCGTTCTTGCAATAAAGATGCTCTTAACCGACAACAAATCAGTAAGCAAGGCTAATTACACTTCGGCTGCCCGTGCCCGCCACCACGCTCCCCGGAAACGGCCGGCTATCGGCATCCTCGACTATTCGGCTGCGGGCGGGTAGACGTCAGCTCTCTACGTTCCGTGGCGTGTAACATAAGCGTTCGACGTTCTCATGAGGGAGGTTGCGATGGAGTACAGGAGGCTGGGCGGTAGCGGGGTCAGGGTCAGTGAGATCTCGCTCGGGAGCTGGCTCACTTACGGGGGGAGCGTCGCCGAGGAGCAGGCTACGGCCTGCATCGACCGTGCGTACGAGATCGGGATCAACTTCTTCGACACGGCCAACGTGTACAGGCGCGGGGCCGCGGAGGAGATCGTGGGTCGGGCGTTGAGGAAGTTCGATCGTGACTCTTACTTTCTGGCGACCAAGGTGTACTTTCCGATGGGCGAGGGACCCAACGACAGGGGGCTCTCGCGCAAGCACATAACCGAGCAGTGTCACGCATCGCTCCGGCGTCTCGGCGTGGATTACGTCGACCTCTACCAGTGCCACCGCTACGATGAGAACACGCCGCTGGAGGAGACGCTGCGGGCGCTCGACGACCTCGTGCGGCAGGGCAAGGTGCTCTACGTGGGCGTCTCCGAATGGACGGCCGACCAGATCTCCGACGCCCTCAGGATCGCGGGGGAGATGAACCTGGACCGGATCGTCTCCAACCAGCCGCAGTACAACATGATCCAACGCCGCATCGAGCCAGACGTGATACCCCTGTGTGAACGCGAGGGCGTAGGGCAGGTCGTGTTCTCGCCGCTCGCCCAGGGCGTGCTTACGGGCAAATACAGGCCGGGTGACGCCCCCGAGGAGGGTACCCGCGCCGCCGACCCGGAGAACAACAGGTTCATGCAGCAGCTCATGAACGAGGAGGTCCTCTCCGCGGTCGACGGGCTGCGCTCCGTCGCCTCCGACTCCGGCCTGAGCTTGCCGCAGCTCGCGCTGGCGTGGGTGCTGCGCCAGGAGGACGTGAGCAGCGCCATCATCGGGGCCTCCAGGCCCGAGCAGGTCGATGACAACGCCGCGGCCTCCGGCGTGAAACTCTCAGCGGACACGCTCTCCGAGATCGACCGTATTCTGGATGGCGTTACCCGGTTCGAGTAGACGCTTCCCGCCGGGTGCCATCTGGTGTAGCATGGTGGGCGTGGATAGCATGACCTTTACCCCGAGCTCTCTCGTCGGACGGCCTCCTCGACCGTCCCCGCCCCGACCGGCCCTCTAGGGGTCGCGCTCGGGGCATCCGCGTCATCTGAGGTTCGCGCACTCGGACCTCCCGCGCGGAATAGACGCCATACAGGAGTCAACATGGATCGGGGATACAAATGCTAGCCTACACCACGAGAGAAGACACCGCAGTAGAGAAAGCTACCCTCCGTAACGTGCCGAGCAACCTGACCGGAACCCATCAGGACTTTCGTGTCCGCCTCATGCAAGACGCAGATCTCGACCGCGTCCTCGAGTTGAGGAGCATCGTAAGATGGTCGGCTGACCCCAGGGCCTTCGATTTGCTGCGGGGGGTGCGCGGTGCCCGCTGGGCCGTGGCGGAGGCGCAGGACGGCTCCCTGACCGGTATGGTCGGTGCCGTTCCGCTCGGGGGAGTCGGCATCATCTGCCACCTCGCCGTTCACGACGAGCACAGGGGTTCCGGCCTCGGCGCCCTGCTCTCCTACTGGGCCGTGACCTATCTGAAGAGCCGTGGCACACGTACCATCAGGCTCTACTCGACACAGCAGGCAGAAGGTCTCTACCGCTCCATCGGTTTCCACAAGATCGCGCCGCGCACCGTGTACTGGCTTGGACAGGCGAGGCAGACCAGCGTGTCCGGGTGGTCGGGTGGCCACGCTGTCGAGACGCTCACCTTCGGGGATCTTCCCGAGCTCTACGGGGTCGATTACTGGAGCTGTGGGGCCGAGAGGTCGGCCCTGATCCTCGCCACCCTCAAGCTCCATCCCGGTCAGGGGCTCGTCTCCCGCGACGCGGCTGGCAGGATCAAGGGGTACCTGATCCGGAGCTCCCTGGGCCGCACGGTCCGGATCGGCCCCTTCCTTGCCTCGACCCCAGAGGTGGCACGCCTCCTGCTCGCGAGCGCCTTGCGAGAGGCCGGTGGCGCGCCGGTCCGCCTCACGGCCCCCGGTCCCGTCGACCATCACGCCCACTCCCTCCTTCTGGAGTTCGGTTTCCAGGGAACGCAGGACCGGATGCGGATGGAGCTGGGCGAGACCGAAGCGCCCCCGAAGGATGGCCTGATCCACTACGGCACGACGGCGTATCTAGCTACTTAGCTGAGAGCTGACGGCTAAATCATGCGCATGAGCAGGATGTTCGGCCGGACGTTACGCGAGGTGCCTTCCGGTGTGGAGGTCGAGGGACACGGGTTGTTGCTCCGGGCCGGGTTCGTCAGGCAGCTGGCTGCCGGGGTGTTCTCTTATCTGCCTCTGGCAAGGAGATCCATCGCAAAGATAGAGGGCATCTTGCGGGAGGAGATGGATGCTGTCGGCGGGCAGGAGGTTTCAATGCCCGTGGTGCAGCCTGCCGAGGTTTGGAAGAGGTCGGGGCGGTACGACTCGACGGGGCCCGAGCTGGTCAGGCTGCGCGACCGCAGGGATCGGGAGCTGGTGCTTGCGATGACCCACGAGGAGATCGTGGCCGGGCTCGCGGCCGGTGAGGTCGACTCTTACCAGAGGCTGCCCCGGCTCGTCTACCAGATCCAGACCAAGTTTCGCGACGACCCGCGTCCGAGGGCTGGCCTGATCCGGGCCCGCGAGTTCACCATGAAGGATGCCTACAGCCTGGATAGGGATGAAGAGGGCCTGGACGAGCAGTACCAGACGCTTCACGAGGCGTACTTCAGGATCTTCGCCCGCTGCGGCCTTCCGGCCGTCGACGTCGGCGCGGACGTCGGGATCATGGGTGGGAGCATGTCCCACGAGTTCATGTACCTGTCCCCGGTCGGGGAGGACACCATCCTCCTCTGCGACGCCTGCGGCTACCGGGCGAACCGCCAGGTAGCCGGTTTCCGGAAGCCGCTACCGGAGGCCGAGGAGCAGCGCCCCCTTGAGAAGATACCAACGCCGAACGCGGACACCATCGAGTCACTGGCGGGTTATCTGGAGGTTCCCGAGTCCCGGACGGCCAAGGCTGTCTTTATGGTCGGCACCATCGGGAACTCCGAGCGGTTCGTCTTCGCCGTCGTGCGTGGCGACATGGGGCTGAGCGAGACCAAGCTGGCCAACGCCGTTGGGGCCAGCGAACTCAGGCCCGCGCTCGAGGCGGAGATCAGGGCCGTCGGCGCCGAGCCTGGGTACGGATCTCCGCTCGGGGTGGAGGGAGCCATCGTCGTCGCCGACGACGCTATCGTAGACTCCCCGAACCTCGTGGCCGGCGCCAACGAGGTTGGCTTTCACTTCGTGAACGTCAACTACGGCAGGGACTTCGAGGCGGACGTGGTGGCCGACCTTGCCTCGGCCGAGGACGGCTCGCCCTGCCCCGAATGCGGCGCCGCCATGCGCGCGGAGCGGGGCGTCGAGGTGGGGAACATCTTCAAGCTGGGTACGCGCTACAGTGAGGCCTTTGGTGCGAGCTTCCTCGACGCCGGCGGGGAGCGCAAGCCAATCATAATGGGGTCATACGGGATCGGGGTAGGTCGGCTCCTGGCCTGTGTCGCCGAGGAGCACCGCGACGAGGACGGCCTCGTCTGGCCCGTCTCCATCGCACCCTACCAGGTTCACCTGGTCGTGGCCGAGGCGGGGGAGCCGGCAGACGGGCTCTACGAGGAGCTTGGGTCCACCGGCGTCGAGGTGTTGTACGATGACCGGCGCGAGAGCCTCGGGGCCAAGTTCAAGGACGCTGACCTGATCGGCATCCCCCTGCGGCTGACCCTGACGCCCCGTTCCCTGCAAAGAGGAGGAGTAGAGGTCAAGGGCCGCGCAGGCAAGGAGAGCCACATCGTCCCCGTCGATGACGTGGTCGAGACCGTCAGGAGCATGCTGGACGACCTGAAACGCGGTGCCGAGAGGGCCGAGGGCGGGTAGGCGTGGCCAGCTCCGAGTCATTTCGCGAGTTTCGAACGTCAGACGCGCGGGAGATCGCGCGCTGGCCTGGCTCGCTAGAGGAGGTGCGGCGGTGGGCTGGCAGCGACCCCGGATGGCCCGTCGACGTGTCGGTGTTCGGCCGCTGGCACGCCGACCCGGAAGTCAGACCGTTTATCATGCTCGAAGGGCAAGAGCCGGTCGGCTACGGCGAGGTGTGGGTAGACGAGCCCGAAAGGGAAGTCGAGCTCGCCCGCATCATCGTCAGCCCGGAGAGGAGGGGGCGTGGTGTTGGCCGCCGGCTGGTGCGCCTGCTCCTGGACCAGGCCTCCCTTACCGGGCTCCCCGACGCCTTCGTGCGCGTGGTCCCCGAGAACGCGGCCGCCATCGGCTGTTACCGCGGCGCGGGGTTCTCGCCCGTGTCCGAGACCGAGCGCGAGGAGTTCAACCGCGGCCAGCCGGTCGACTACGTCTGGATGCACCACCCTCTGGGTTGAAGCCTCCAGCGTTACGTTGGATCATGGAGACGGTTCCGAACAGGGGAGGGATGCTTTGCGCTATGCCGGGAACGTTGCTCTAAGTGGGTTGTACGTCTACCCGATCAAATCGTGCGGCGGTATCTCGACGACCAGCGCCGAAGTTGGCGCGACCGGGCTTCTCTACGACCGTAGCTGGATGCTCGTCGACCAGACGGGCGAGTTCATGTCCCAGCGTGCCCATCCCAGGATGGCCCTGATCTCCACCCGTCTCACCGACGAGCTTCTGATCGTCAGCGCGCCGGGCATGCCCGACCTGCCGATACCGCTCCGGCAGGAGAACGGGAACCTGATAGACGTCGAGGTCTGGGGCGATGTGAACAGGGGCGCGCTCGTTGGTGGGGAGGCAGACCGCTGGTTCGGCGAGTTCCTGCGGTTTCCGTGCCGCCTCGTCCGCAAGCCGGAGGACGACCCACGCCCGGTTGATTCCGTCTACGCGCAGAGCGGAGACCAGACGAGCTTCGCCGACGGCTTCGCGTTTCTGCTCGTCTCCGAGGCCTCCCTCGATGACCTGAACAGCAGGCTGGAAGCCCCCCTCCCCATGAACCGCTTCAGGCCCAACTTCGTGGTCAGCGGCTGCGGCGCCTACGCCGAAGACGAATGGGACCGGCTCCACATCGGGGGTATCCCCTTCCGGGTCGCCGAAGCCTGCCCACGCTGCGCCATAACCACGACGGACCAGGAGACGGCAGAGCGTGGCAAGGAGCCCCTACGCACCCTCGCCACCTACCGCAAGATCGACGGCGAAGTCTTTTTCGGACGCAACCTCATCCACGACGCCCCCGGCACCGTGCGCGTCGGAGACACCCTCGAGATCACACCACGCCTTTAGAGCGGTCAGCCATCAGCCGTCAGCTTTCAGCTTTTCTTGCTGACCGCTGATAGCTCGATCTAACCGGAGACCACCGCCCCTAGCAGGGCCGGATCCACGTTGCCGCCGCTGATGACGGCGACGGTCAGGAGGGAGGCTGGTAGCTCCTCGCGGTGGAAGAGGTGGGCGGCGAACGTTACGGCCCCGCTCGGCTCCGCGACTAGCCTCGCCCTCAGCGCCAGGCGTCGCATAGCTTCCAGTATCTCTTCCTCCTTCACCGTGATGATGTCGTCGACGAAGGCACGGATGTGCTCGAAGGGAGCCTCGCCCAGCTTCTGCACGCGCAGCCCGTCGGCGATGGTGCGGGCGACCCGGTTGGCAGGGAACTCGACCAGCGTCCCGCTCTTCAGGCTCTCCCTGGCGTCGGATGCGAGCTCGGGCTCAACCCCGATCACCCGCACCCCGGGACGGGTGAGCTTGATCGCCGCGGAGACCCCGCCTATCAGCCCGCCGCCGCTGACGGGCACGAGCACGCTCTCCGCGTCTGGCAGGTCTTCCAGTATCTCCGCCCCGACGGTGCCCTGGCCCGCCATGAGTACCTCGTCGTCGTAGGGGGGCACGGGGACGTAGCCGTGCTCGGCCGCGAGTTCTTCGGCCTTGCGTGAACGCTCGGCGCTATCCGGCCCCACGAGCACGATCTCGGCGCCCAGAGAGGCGGTGGCGTCTAGCTTGACCCCTGGCGCCCCGCGTGGCATGACGATGACGGCCCGCGTGTCGAGGGCCCTGGCAGCGTAGGCTACGGCCTGTGCATGGTTGCCGCTTGAATGGGCCACGACCCCACGGCCGCGCTCCTCGGGTGAGAGCGAGGAGATCTTGTTGTAGGCCCCGCGCAGCTTGAAGGCGCCGGTCGGCTGCAAATTCTCCGGCTTGAAGTACAGCGCCCTGCCCTCCTCACCGCCCGGGCAGGGCAAGAGGGGCGTGCGGAGCGCCACCCCCCGCAGCCTCTCCTGCGCCCTCTCTATGTCGCGGAGCCCGATCAAGACGCGTCCCTCCTTTCTTTCAGCCTCCGGTTCAAAAGCTGATAGCTGACAGCGTGGTTCGCGAAGCGAATCGCATCGTAACAGGAGCGCAACACCACGTTAAGCACCTTGCAAACCGTATTACCCTACAATAGCCGGCGCCTATGACCGAATACCTGTACATGGACACGGGGGCGTGAGCATAACCGGGCGGGTGTTGGGGCGGGTTCTCGCCCTCCAGTTGCTCTCGCTTCTGGTGGTCACGCTAATCTCTGGTTGCTCTGGATCGGACCTGACGTCCCGATCTGAGAAGGTGTCCGGAGACGCTGCCCGAGGCGACGTTCCAGAGTCCACCGTGGGGGCTTCTCTTATCGACGGGGACCTGACCAGGGCATCCGACGTCTCCCCCCAGGTCGTGTTCGTCGGACGTCCTGAGGACGGCGGCGGTTCTGGCTACGACGCCGACACGGTGCTCGGGGTGCGTTACGGGCTTCACCACCACTACGAGCGGGCGGTCATCGACCTCGGTACCGGCAAGCGGCCCGCCGGCACCGTTCCCGAGTGGACCCTGACGAGCCCCGAGGGCGAAGGCCTACTTCGCGTTAACCTGCCCTCGGCGGTAGCGACGTGCGTCTCCGGTGGCGAGTTCGACAAAGGCTTGCTCGAAAGCTTCCACGTGGTGCGCGCGCCAGACGGCGGCATGTTCGTTGATTTCCTCACGCGCCAACCGTTCCGCTACAGGGTGCTCCAGCTTCAAGACCCGGCCCGGCTGGTCCTCGACTTCGAGCCGTCGGAGGAGAGCCTGAAGGCACCGCCCCCGGCGCAAGGCGGCGACACCGTCCTGGTAGAGCCCCGCCCGAACGTCGAGGTATCAGACCCCCTCACCGTGAGCGGCTACTCCCGTAACCCAGAGGCGGCCAACACCATCACCCTGACCGGCCCCGACGGGGAAATCCTCGCCCGCAGGAACGTGAGGAGCAACGACTGGAGCCACACCTGGGGTTACTTCGACGCCACCATCGACCTCCCCCCGTTTTCCGGCAAAGGAACCCTGAAGGTCGGAACCGGAAACGCCCGCGACGGCACCTTCGAAGGCGTCGAGGTCCCCGTCCGGGCGGGCCATCGGCCCGCCGCACGCTCCGGCTAACGCCTACGCTTGTCAGCACGGCGCTTCGCGCCTTGTCAGCACACTCGGCCTTCGGCCTCGTTTGTCGGCACGCTCCCTTCGGTCGCTTTCAGCCAATAACGACTGCGGCCTCGCCCTTCCGCACAGAGTACCGTCGCGGAGGGAAGCCCCGGTTACCGAGCCCACCGATGCGAATCGAGACGACTGGCCGAAAGCGAGGCGAAGCCGGAGCGTGCTAGCGCAGCGCTTCCAGGAAGTGCTGCGCGTTGAGCGGTTCTCCGGTGGCGCGCTGCACGGTGTCTCGCCAGTTCTCGCGGGCGCCGGGACCGAAGAAGGACTCCAGGAGGTAGCGGCCTGCTACCTCGTTGTCGTAGAAGGGCCCCCGGGTTATGTGGGATTCCAGGTAGTTTCTGAGTTGGGCTGAGATAAGCTCCCCCAGCATGTAGTTGTGGTAGTAGACGGGGGCGACGGCGACGTGGATGACCGCGGCCCAGTCGGGCTCGTCACGCCCCGGCGGGCGGTCCACGTAGAAGTACCTCCCAACGAGGTCCCACCACACGCGGTTCAGGTCCTCGCTATCCGGGTCGGCGTAGAGCGCCTGCTCGAAGTGGTACATGACGAGCACGAAACGGGTGAGGATCATCCTGCCCACCCGGCGGTGCACCCCCAGCTTCTCGGCGTCCGCATCCAGATCCCCCGCGTCGGCACCGGCGATGGAGCGCAGCCACCCCGGGTCATCTACAAGGGCGCCCATCATGAGGGCGATTGCCTCGGTGGTGTTGGCGTGGGCGAAGCTGCGGAGCAGGTAGGGGAGCCTGGGGTTGATGTGCCTGTCGTAGACGGCGTGGCCGAACTCGTGGAGCATGGCGTCCATCCAGTTGGCGTCTGGCCTGACGTTGGCAAGCACGCGCACGTCGTAGGGGTACTCACGCCCGATACGGGTACAGAAGGCGTGCTGGCTCTTGCCCTCCCTCTCGTAGAGGTCGCTCCTGGATATGACACCCCGCACGTCGAGACCAAGGCCGTCGAAGGTCTTTCTGGTCAGCTCCTCGAGGTCCTTCCCCTCGAAAAAGCGGTCGAGGTCGATTCCGGCCAGGTCGGATGCCCGGTGGAAGAACGGACCGGAGAGGTGCCAGGGCATGACCTCTTCGACGCCGAATTTTTTTCGCAGCTCCACGTCGAGGTCGTCCTTCAGCCTCCTGAAGGGCGCGTCGGTCGCGAAGGCGAGATCCTCCATGATCCCGGCCAGCTCTTCGGCCTGTATCTCCTGTAGCTCCAGCGAGCGGGCGTAGTAGTCCTCGTACCCCTGCTCGCGGGCAAGCCGGTTCCTGAGCCGGGCCAGCTCCCTTACGGTGCCCTCGACCGCGCGGCCGACGGACTT
>DASUPX010000011.1:0-7677 GCA_036280905.1 Rubrobacter sp.
CATGGTAGGCTGCCGCTGGAAGGTTGTCAAGGGGTTATGTTCCTGGAGTACGTCACTATCTCGTGGTTGGAACGACGCTGCGAGGCAGAATCTGGAGTCTTTCATCTACTGCGTGACTGGATCGGGGCATCGGCGCCATCGGGGCCGGAATTAGCTACGGTCCGACGACCAGCACGGCGACGCTAGATTCGAGCTCCCGACTCCAGGTACCAGGCAACGGTCTCTACCGAGTTTGAAGACCGGTTTGCAGCAAATGGCGTGGACGTCCACCATCAGAGATCAGAGCGGCCATCACTACTTTTCGGCGTAGCCCTGTCCCGCCTCGATTATCCGGCGCATCTCCGTCGCCGGGTCTCCTTTGAACACTGCGGAGCCCGCGACGAGCGCGCTGGCCCCGGCCTCCGCCGCCACGGGCGCCGTCTCGACCGTGATGCCGCCGTCTACGGCGATCGGCAGGCCCGTCATCTCTTTCAAGCGACGAATCTTTTCTGCTGCCTCGGGAAGGAACGATTGCCCTCCAAAGCCCGGGTCGACGCTCAGCACCAGAATGAAGTCGAGGTAAGGTAGCGTCCATTCCAGGGTCTCGGGCGAGGTCGTCGGGTTCAGGGCCACGCCCGCTTCGGCGCCGCCGTCCCGGATCACGGCGAGGGTGCGGTGCAGGTGGGTCACCGCCTCCGGGTGGACGGAGATGCTGGTGACCCCAGCATCCAGAAAATCGGGGATCAGGTTGTCGGGGTTGTCGACCATAAGATGAACGTCGATCGGCAAGTCCGTATGCGAGGCGAGCGAGGCGGCGACGGGGGGGCCGAAGGACAGGTTTGGCACGTAGTGATTGTCCATGGTGTCGAAGTGTATAAAGGCCGCACCACCGTCTCTGGCCTTGCTGACGTCGTCCGCCAGCCTGGCGAAGTCTGCCGCGAGAATAGAGGGGCCGCCGACCAGCTTGTCATCCAGATCCGAAAACAATCCCATGTCTACCTCCCGTAATATGGCGGTTCTCGAAAAGGATGACCCACCCGGGAGGAGGTTTCAGGTCTCAGGGATTTCACCTGTTGCCTCGACCCACAGCAGGGGCACTCCTTCCGCAAATCGCTCCCGTGTCGTCAGTTAAGTATCTCGACCACAACACAGGAGGTACTCACGCTTCCATGATGTCGGTACCTGCCTCGTGGGCCACGTACGCCACCCTGGCCAGGTCGACAAAGATGCCGCACTCCAGGGCGCCGGGTATGCGCCTTATCTCCGCTTCTAGCGATGCGGGGTCGGGCATCGGGCCGAACATGCAGTCGACGGTGAAGTGGCCACCGTCGGTCACGAAGGGAAGCTCCGGGTTGTTGGGAGCCCTTCTGAGGGTAGCCTCGCAGCCGAGGGAGGAGAGCGCCGCCACCGTCGCCTCCCATCCGAAAGGCTCGACTTCGACCGGAATCGAGCCCCTCCCCAGCTCGTTCACAAGCTTCGAGGCATCGGCGACCACGACCAGGTAGCTGCAGGATGCGACGATCTTCTCCCTCAGCAGGGCGCCGCCGTGGCCCTTGATCAACGAGAGGTTTCCCTCCCCGATCTCGTCGGCGCCGTCTATGGTGACGTCGGGACCGGACGCGGAGAGGTCCAGCAGGGGGATACCGACCTCGCGGGCCAGCCGCGCGGTCTTCTCGGAGGTTGGTATCCCCCGCACATCCTCCAGCTCGCCCGAGGAGAGCAACTCCCCGATCCTCTCAACGGCCAGGGAGGCCGCGGTGCCGGATCCCAGCCCCACGGTCATCCCGCTCTCGAGGCGTGCATCCACCGCCGCGTGGGCGGTGCTGCGCAGGATCTCGGGCGCCACCTTCATGGTCAACTCTTCACCATCCCGGTGGCGTCAGGTAGTGCTTGCAGTCGCCGACGACAGGTCGAAGTCGTGGGCCTCTCCGGGCTCTATCGTCTGCACGTCCTCACCCACGCCGATCTTGATAGCGCCCCCACCGCCGCCGTGCTCCACCGAGACCTTCAGCTTACCGGCCTCGAGATTCACGCTGAGCGGGGTATCCCGAAAGCGCATGGAGAACGACAGACCTTCCAGCTTGTCGGTCAGCTTCGGGTCGAAGTAAAGCGCTCCATCCCGAAAAGTGCTTCCCAGGTAGCCGCGTTGTATCAGGTCCAGGGTCCCAGCCATGACGCCCATGTGGATGCCCTCTTGCGTGGTACCGCCCTGAATGTCACCGATATCGCTCTCCAGGGCCGTCAAGAACATATCCCAGGAAGCTTCCGGGTCGACGTCGGCCAGGATGTGCGCGTGCACGATGAAGCTGAGGGTCGAGCCGTGGCTGGTCCTCTCAGCGTAGTAGGAGACGTTCTTGCTGGCTGTCTCGGGACCGTATTCGTAGCCGAGGCGCTCGAAGATCTCCTCCAGCTCTCGCGCCGGAAAGAGGAAGAACAGCATAAGCGTATCAGCCTGTTTGGCCAGCTTGTACCGGTTCGGGTCGTCTTCCTCGGCCTTCAGGATGCGGTCGAGGCGCTGGATGTTGTCGTACTGCTCCCTGTAGGCGTCCCAGTCAAGCTCCTCGAGCTCTTCGTAGCCCTCGAACTGGCTGATGATCCCATCGTCGTGGAACGGCACGAACATCTTGCGGCTCATCTCGTCCCACAGACGCAACTCATCGTCGGTAAGACCCGTGGCAGCGCGCAGCGCGTCGCGACGCTTCTCGGGTAGGAGATCCAGCATCTCCAGGGTCGTCTTGGAGATCCAGGCGACCATAACGTTGGTGTAGGCGTTGTTGTTCAGGCCCTCTTCTTCCGAGCCCGGGTACTGCTCGTGGAACTCGTCTGGCCCCATGACGCCGTGGATCTCGTAGCGGTCTCGCTCTGGGTTGTGGTGGACCATGCTCGCCCAGAAGCGCGCGATGTCGAGCATCATCTCGGCCCCGCAGTCGAGCAGGAATTCGAAGTCTCCCGTGGTCCTGTAGTACTGCCAGATGTTGTAGAAGATCGCCGCGCCGACATGGCGCTGGTTGTGGCTGAGGTCCGGGTCCCAGCTTCCCGACTCGGGGTTGAGGTGAACAACCTGGGTCTCTTCCTGCCCGTCGGAGCCGCTCTGCCAGGGGTACATGGCCCCCTCATAACCCGCTTCGCGCGCCGCGGCCCTGGCCTCGCCCAGACGCCTGTAGCGGTACATGAGCAGCGCGCGGGTTACCTCCGGCAGCCTGAAGTTCAGGAAGGGATAGACGTAGAGTTCGTCCCACTGCACGTGTCCCCGGTATGCCTCGCCGTTGAGACCCCGCGAGGGTACGCCGGCATCCAGGTCGGCAGTGTGCGGCGAGCAGACCTGCAAGACATGGTAGATGTGGAACCGGAGCAAGAGCTGGACGCGGTCGTGTTTCGGAACGACCACGTCGCAGGACTCCCACAACGCTTCCCAGGCCCGTACGTGCCGGTCGTGCGACTCGGCGAAGGTGCCGCAGCGCGCGACGGCCTTGCCCGCGTTGACCAGCGGCTCGTTTATGGCGTGGTCGCGCGAGGTGTAGAAGGACTGCATCTTCTCCACCCGCACGGGCACTTTCTCCTCGACCTCGAAGGCGAGCACCTGGTGTATGTAGTCCTGCAGCTGGTAGAGGTGCCGGTCGACGAGGAGCTTGGCGTCCTGCCCGTAGACGACGGTGCGGGCGGCCTGGGCCACGTAGATGCGCGACTGGCGGGTTCTAGTCTCGAGGGCGATGATCTCGGGCCCGAACGTGCGCGGGGAGACCGAGTCCAGGTGACGACCCTCCAGCTGCTGGTAGCGTGGGACGCCCCCGTTGGTGACCCGTCCGTCCACCGCCGTTATGATCTCGGCCTTCCCCGACCAGTTCTCGGGGGTAATCGTCCACTCTATTCCCGCATGGTGCATGTCGGACATGCTCACGAACCGGCGGCTCTCCAGGGACGTCTCCCGGCCCTCGCCGTCCCTGAAGCGCATGTTTCGGATCATGGTCGCCTGCCGGATATCAAGCTCGTGGTTGTAGTCGAGCAGCTCCACGTTGTCGAAATCGACCGGCTCGGCGTCGTCTTCGATCCTGAGCTTCAAGACCAGCCAGTTTGGAAAGTTGACCAGGTCCTCGTTCAGAACCGGTCGGCCGGCCATGATGGTCGTCTCCCGGTTGTAACCGCTGTGGACGTAGACTCCTGGGTAATGCACCTTGTCGGCGTCGGCCCAGTGGGCTGCCCCCCGCGTGCAGAAGTAGCCGTTGCCGGTCGAGGTCAACGCCTCTCGCAGCCCCTCCTCGTCGGCGTCGAACGAATCGTAGGCTAGCGTCCAATTCTTCACTCTGTACCTCCTGGTATACCGGCTTCGGTTCTGGCTACCTCGCGCAACTGCTTTCTGGCGGCGCAGCACACGAGCGCCGAACCGCCGCCCGGAAGCGTTGCCAGGCAGGGCCCAGGCGAGAGGTCTCCGGCGTACCGGTCAGCCGAGTGACAGATTGCGCAGCATCCGGCGACGTCGACCACCCCCCACTCTCCCAACTGCTTGCAACCCGGCACTTGCGACCACCCGGATCTCGAAATAGTCTCCACACACTCCTCCGTCTAGCACGACTCCCGGGCCTGGCGCCAGGCCGAAACCTCAGCGCGCAAGCCCGTTCAAAAATCGCTCCACCTCCTGCACGTCGTCGAGCACGTAATCCGCCGCCGTGGACCTTCCCGCGGAGTCAGGGTCGTCAGCCCCGCCCACGAAGACACCGATCCCCATACCGGATATCGCCCCGAACGCGTCCTCATCCGTGACGTCGTCGCCGACGTAGATGGGCACCACGTCGTCCCTGTCGAGCTCGAGGGTTTCGAGAAGGTAGAGCACGGCCTTCCCCTTGTCCCAGTCGATCTTTGGTTGGATCTCGTAGACCATCTTGCCCGGCGTCATCTTCAAATCGTCAGGATGGTCTTCGAGGATCCGGTCGACGATCTCCTTTACCCTGTCTTGCTCCTCCTCGGAGACGAGCCGGTAATGGATCGCTACCGAGGCGGCCTTGGGCTCGACCGAAGCCCCTTCGATTGATTCCGCCTCTTCCCCGATCCGCGACTTGACGCCGTCGAGCAACTCGTCGAAGTCGGCGTCGTCGTCGCGCTCGATCTTGCCCTCGTCCGGGCTCCAGATGTCGAAGCCGTGACTGCCGGCGACGATGAGGTTGTCGAGGCCCATCAGGTCCTGCACTACTCTCCGGTCGCGCCCGCTGACGACGCACACAGGACACCGCTCAGCCAGCTCTCTGACGGTGCTCTGCATGCTGTCGGAGATGACGGCGTCCTCGGGCCGGTCGACGATGGGCGAGAGCGTGCCATCGTAGTCAAGGAACACCGCAGGCGTCCCCCCCTCCAGCCGCTTCTCGAGATCGTCGGCTTGCGTCAGCGCGTTGGGCAGATCTCCCACCTCTTTAGCCATCTTCTAGCTCTCCCTCGGGCACGACCGTACTGCCTCCATGCTCACCTAAAAAGCACTTTCGGCAGGGCCATCAGCTACCATCCTTGAGCTCGAGACGTCCCTCGTTCAGCGCCTCCAGCGAGACGTCGTCGAGGCTGGTAACGACGAGGTCGGCCCCCGCCTCGCCGAGCGCCTCTTCATCGTCGGCCCGCGCCAGCCCCAGGGCAGCCATCTCGCCAGCCTTTGCGGCCTGTACCCCGTTCGCGGCATCCTCTATCACGAAGGCTTCTTCCGGAGATACGCCAAGCTCCTCGGCGGCCGTCAGGAAGATCATGGGGTGGGGTTTGCCCTGCTCGAAGTCGCGTCCGCTGACGTTCGCGTCAAGCATGTCGATCAAGGTCATGCCGGGTTTGACGAAATCGTAGCTGAGACCCTCTTCTTCGATGAAGTCGTCCATCTTTATGCGCTCCAGGAAGGCGTTGGCGTTCTTGGAGGAGGAGGCCGCCACGAGGCGCATGCCAGCATCCTTGACCTCGAGCGCGAAACGCAGGGCATCGGGGTAAGCGTGAAACTCGCCGGCCTCGATCAACTCGGTGATCATCTCCTGCTTGCGGTCGCCGTACTCCCTGGCGCGCTCCTCAGCGTCGGGCACCCCGAAGTACTCGAGCGCCGCCTGCGCGCCGTCATAGCGCGGCTTGCCGCTCATCTCTCGCTGGTACACCTCCGGCGTGAATTCTTCCGGCGAGTAGGAGGTCTGGTCTTTTATGTCGGCCCAGTCGCCCTCCATCAGCTGCTGCAGCCCGTCACGCCAGGCCTGCTCGTGGGGTGAGTCGACCAGCACCCCATCCACGTCGAAGACCGCTCCCCTGAACTCTCCCGCCATGCCCTTCTCCTCTCTCTAGGTCCCATGTCAGGCCCGCCGCGCCAACTGAATGGTCTGCTGACCTATCTGCCCAACCAACTCCTCGAATAGCCGGATGGCTTTACCGCGTTCCCGACGGTGGCGAAGGCGCCACAGAGGCCGGCCCGGACGCAACCTCCGGAGAGGTTCAGACGTCTTTGCCGTTGGATCTCGGTCATCCTCCGAAAACCCTCACCCACCTCTTCCCTTTTCACGCCCCCAACCTCCCGGCCCTCGATGAACGCGCCCGAAACCCTCGGGAGCGCCCACCTTCCAGCACGCCACCCCAGACGACCAGCGTAACCCGATCCTCGTTCAGACACATTCCCTTCTCGAGGACCTCCAGCGTTGGCCACGCTCCCGGGCTTCACGCGCGACCTCTGGAGAACCTCCTCCCCCGATGCCGAAGCACCGAAACGTTTGATACCCACGCTGGCTCTCTTGAAACCAGAGTAACCCATAGACCCCGCAATGATACATGCCTCCGCTCAGCCTCATGGAACGGTGGGATGGCCGCGGAGGGTGCCGACTGATGGACCAGCGGACGCCGCACCGCTCATGCACACGCCAAGCACCACAGGCAAAGACCCTTTTTCTGGCCAACATTTTCCTTCCCTCCTGCGGTAATCGTAGTCGGCCACAAAATTCGTGTCAAATGTGCGAGGTTCGCACGTTGGTGCAAGGATGAGATCCCATCTCCGACGGTCTTCTGGTACAGCCCCGTACCGATCTGCAAGAAGGGACCTTCTCATGAAGCGTCTGCTCGGCCAGGAGCATTATTCCAGTGCCGGGAGTTCCCGCTCGATCCAGCCGGATGAAGTTCCGTACCGGCGACCGGGGCGTGGACCGTTCTCGGTCTGGGGCCTGGATCCTCCTTTAGGCCTACACGTGTTCCTCCCTCGGACTGATGGCGTGGGAGGAGATCGTCGGTAAGCTCCTTGTAAACGAGGCATGGAGAACCGATCCACGATGAAGAAGCTTTGATCATCGCCAGCCCCTCCTCGCTGTCGGGCGGCAGGATGGGCACGGTCGGAGCGACTGCCCGGAGCAGGTCCGCCGCGGGTCTGTCCGAGTCCGGCAACGCTCGTACCCCAACCCCGGATGGCATTATTAGGGCATGGTGAGCCGCACTGCCAGGAAGGCTCTGCGTTGGACCGGGAAGGCACTCCTGTGGCTCGTCGTGGTACTCCTGGTGCTTGGCGCATACGGGGCGGTCTACCAGACCGTCGCCAGGCGGCGGGCAGAGCGTGACTATCCACCGCCCGGCCAGATGGTTAATGTGGGAGGCTACAGCTTGCACATCAATTGCGTGGGCCGTGGCAGCCCGACGGTGATCCTGGACGGGGGCACAGGGGAAATGTCAGCCAACTGGGGCCTCATTCAGCGGGAGGTCTCGCGCACCACGCGC
>DASUPX010000012.1:0-14958 GCA_036280905.1 Rubrobacter sp.
TTCCGGGTTCACGAGAAGGTCCTCGTAGAAGGCGAGGTGTATCTCCCCCGGTGCGAACTGCCGCAGGGGAACGTAGTTGTCTATGCACCAGAGGAAGAGGTGGCGCTCGAAGTCGTCGGCCGCGGCCCTTATCTGAGACTCCATCGGCAGAAGATGGTCTCTCACCAGGTCCTCCTGGGCCATCGTCTCGTCGAGGTTGTCCCTCCAGCCGAGGGCCAGGCGGGAGGTGACGACGGCGCAGGGGTGCCGGAGCAGTAGCACGATGGGCATACCGGGGAAGTTGGCCCGCATCCAGCCCAGCATCAGGTTCGCCCTTATGTCCTTGACCAGGCGCCGCCGCGCCACGAGCCTGGTGTTGAACCGGTCCATCCAGGGGTCCCTGAGGCCCCCGGATAGCGCGAGGCGCGCCGGCTTCAGGAAGGCCTCGCGCGTGTCGTCGGGCCTAAGGTATTGCTTGCTCCCGAAGCCTGCGAACGCGCCGACCCTGGCCGGGTTGAAAGGCTCGAAGACGTAACGGTAGCGTCCCCGGTAGTTGATCACCCCCGAGAGCCAGGTGGTCCCGCTCCTCCCGCTCCCGGCTAGAAAGACGGTGTTCCTGTGGTCACCCCTCCCGAGGTCGACGTGAAGACGTCCGAGCAGTCGAGAGAAGGGAAGGCCGACCACCCGCTCCATCCCGACGGCGTAGCCGGCCTCTGGAACGTGACCTCCTGGGGTCATCAGGCAGAACGCTTCAGGCCCGCGGGAGCCCGCCGTTCGCGGGTGGGGTCTCGTCCTCCATGGGCCCCCAGTCCTCCCTCGAGGCAAGTTTCATGGCGATGCCGGCGAGGATAAAGAAGAACATGGTCGATGCCGGAATGTACCAGTGCCACTCGGCGACGGAGGAGATCAGGTACACGGCGAGGGCACAGACTAGGCCAGAGAGGAGCAGCCGCCGCTCCCCTGTCGAGCGCAGGGCGGCGCGTCCCGAGTAGCCGATCAGGATGACCACGAACCCGACCAGGGCGAGGAAGGCGAAGAGGCCGGTCTCGGTGCCCTGCTCGAGGTAGAGGTTGTGGACCTGTTTCACGTTCTTGAGCGAGGGCCTTTCCTCGAGCCAGGTGAACTGGAACGTCCCAGCGCCGGTGCCAGTGAAAGGGTGTTCCTTCCACGCCGCCCAGCCGACCCTCCAGTAGTCTCCCCTGGAGCTGATATCCAGGGAGGTGAGCCTCCTGGCCATGTTACTCGACTCGTCCGCGTTGCCGACGAGAGATTGGTAGGCGGCGCCCGGTCCACCGAAGTGCCTGACGGCCACGAACGTTCCGGCACAGGCCACGAGCACGAGCCCCGCCACGGCGACTATGCCGAGCGTGCGGCGGGCGGAGGGCAGGAGCTCGTAGCGGTTCAACAGCACGGTGTAGCCGGCCTGCAGGGCGAAGGCCACCACGAGAGCGACGATCAGGTCGTTCCTGAAGGCCGTGCCGTCTGCCAGTTTTTCCTGCGGCCTGATGCCCGACTGGAGTAGACCCGGCAGGCCCTGCATCCGCCACCAGAGCCAGGCCGCGGGCACCACCGCCAGCAGCAAGTTGGCGAGCATCTGCAGGCGCGCGCCGCCGAGGGCGAAGAGGATGATGACGCCTATACCCAGGGAGCCGAGGCCGCCGCGCGAGACGGTGAGGTAGAGCGCGACCAGGAAGGAGAGCAGGAGGGCTGCGTAGAGTCCCCTCAGGGCGAAACTTCGCAGGCCCGTCATCCGCGACAACGCGAGCACCACCCCCATGCTAATGATAATGGCGGTGGTGTTCGAGTAACCCAGAGTGGAGTCCATCCTCACGCCGTCGATGGAGCGAACCGGATAATCCAGGGGATTTATCTTCTGCAGCAACCCGTAGCCGGCCACCGCGGCGACGACCAGGACCGAGAAGTCTATGAGCGGCCCGACCTGCCGCCAGGAAGTGAGCGCGCCAAGCGCCATCACAAAGAAGGCAAGGTACATCGAGGAGCGCAGGGTCTCCTTGATGGTCTCGGTCTCGCTTATGGTCCACACCATGGAGAGGCCCTTGACGGCGACGAGGGCGGCCAGGAACGCTATCGCCAGGATCCCCACGGGCGGCAGATCCGCGTAGAACCCGCGCGCGAAGAGCGTCGCGAATAGAAGCGCCAGAGTACCGGCGGCGGCGGGCAGCCAGAACGTGTCCATGTAGAAGCCGTCCTTCACCATGGCGTAGGCTGTGACGGCCAGGAGGGCCAGCATGACGAGCCCCTTGAAAACGGCGAGCATCCGCCCCGGGCGGTGGCGTTTGTCCGTATCCTGGGCGGCGTCGAGACGCTCCTGGGCCTCGGGCGAGCGGGGGGCTTTCACCTCTTCTCCCGCCGGCCTGGCATCAGGAGCATCCATTCAGCACCACCCCGAGAAGGTTGACACCCGCCGCCAGCAAATCGTCGGCCGCCTCGCGGGCGGCGTCCCTGGGCGTCCTGGAGGCGTGGACCACTAGCAGGACCCCGTCGAAGCTGCGGGACAGGTTGGGGGAGCCGAGTATCCCCCGCGCCACAGGGGCGTCGAGGAGCACCAGATCCCTGCTCTCCTCGAGATACCGAAGCGCCCTTGGGATCCCCTCGTCCTCCATGATGGAGGCCGGGTGGGACAGCACCGGGCCAGTGGGGACGACGAGCAACCCGGGGACGACCTCGTACCCGTGCTGCTCCAGGGTCTTGCTGTCGTCGAGGGCGCTGCTGAGCCCGACGAAGTTCGGCTCGCCGATCATCTTGTGCAACCGCGCGTTCTCGAGGTTGCAGTCCACGACGGCGGCCCTTCGTCCCATGCCGGCGACGGCCGCCCCGAGGCCGAAGCAGACGCTCGTGCGTCCGGCGCCCGGGTCGGGGCTCGTCACGACGACGATGCCTGTCCCCTCCACCCCAAGCAAGTTGCGGGCAAGCTCCTCGTAGTGGGACCTCACCGGCGCGGTCGGGTCGAGCAACTCCCTTACCCCAGCGTCGCCCAGAGCTCCGAGGCTCACCTCAGCCTTCCACTCTCTTCTGGGAATAGTCCGGTATGGAGCCGAGCACGCTCACCTTGAGCGTCATCTCGGCGTCGCGCACGCCCCGCCAGCCACTGGCCCTTCCCTCAAGCATCAGCGCCACGGCCACCCCGAGCAGCAACCCCGCCCCTGCGGCGAAGGCGGCGTAGATCAGGGGCCGCGGGCTGTAGCCCCCAGGCAGAGCCCTCTGCTCCACGCTTGCCTCGGCGACGGGCACGCCGTCGGCCACAGGCCTGTCACCCAGGGCTTTGACCCCGTCGACGAACGCCTCCGCGTAGGCGTTGGCCGCCCTCGAGGCCTGACCCGGCTCGTCGCCGGCGAACCGTATCAGCAACCCGGAACCGCTGCCCCTGCCTGCGATCGTCTCGGGGTCCAGGCGCTCGGAGAACTCCTCTGGGGTGGATTCCCAGCCGGCCTTGCGCCTGACCTGCTCGAGCATCTTCTGCGTGACCACGCTCCCACGCACCTCTTCGAGGAAGGCGAGCCTGGCCTCCTCGCTCTCCAGCTTGCCTCGGGGTTCCACGCTTATCCTCGCCTCGGCCACGTAAACCGGCTCGCGGAAGAGCCCGAAGAGCAGGGCCACGCCGGCGAGGATCAACACGATACCAACCACCAGCAGGCGGCGGCTCACCAACACGTAGAGGATCTCGGAGAGCGAGGTGTCTTCCCTGGCCCCGCCGCGCCATCCGCGGCCGCTAGATGACGTCACTGTTGACCACCTGCTCGCGGTAGGCCTCCGGGTCGGAGTTGAGCAACTCCAGGAGACCGGGCGCCTGCTCGGAGGGGCTCTGGGCGAGGATGCTTCGCGCCTGCCCGAAGCGCCCAGCGACGACGAGCGCGTCGGCGGTGGCGAGGTTCATGGACACCAGAAGCTGCCTCTGGTTTGCCGACTGTGGCCCAGACACCCTGCCGGATTCCACCATGCGCCTGGCACGCTTTATGTTCCTCACGCCCTCCGGCGCCTCGCCGGTTCGCGCCTGGATCCTGCCGAGGTCGTAGAGATCCTGGTAGCTGGCGCTCCTCTCCTTCTTTAGCGTCTCGAACTCCGCCGCGGCCTCCCGCAGCTTCCCCTGCCTCATCAGCGTCCTGGCGAGGGAGCTCCGCGCCTGGGTTGCCCCGGGGTTGAGCTCGAGTACCTCGCGGAAGTCCTTCATCGCGGCGTCAGGCTCACCCATCGTGAGCCTGAGGTTCGCGAGCGTCAGGTACGGCAGGTAGTTGTTGGGGTCACGCTCTATGGCCTCCCGCAACGACAGGGCCGCCCTCTCGTAGTTCATCCTCTGGCGCCACAGAAGCGACTGGGCCTGGAGCGCATCGGTATCGAAGGGATCGAGGCGCACAGCCATCCGCGAAGCTTTCATCGCCCCGGCCTCATCCCCCGCGGCGGCAAGGCGCTGCTGCTCGGCGGTAAAGTAATCCGAGAGGTAGAGAGAGGTGGCCAGTAGGGCCAGAACCGCTACCAGAAAACCCGCAGAGACTCTGAAAATAGTAAGGTTCAAGCAAGTTCACCGTACATGAGGATATCCACTACACCCCGCGAATACAAGCCATCTGCCACGCCCCACAGCGCCTCGCCCCCAGCACGGACCTGCCGCACCACACGCCATCAGGGAGGCACGAAAAAAGCGGGCCCCCGAAGGGACCCGCTCCGGTTGAGCCTAGAATTTCAGGCTACATCCGGTCTCGACTAGCGGACGATCCTGCGGGCCAGAAGGCCGCCGGCCACCAGAAGGACACCGGCACCGAGCGCGATCAGCGAAGAACCACCCGTCTCGGGAAGCTCAGCAGCCGGGGCGGCGCTGGCGGTGGCGGTAGCGGTCGCCTTGTACTCGTACTCGACGGCAGCGGGAGCGCTGGCCTTGTACTCATACTCCACAACAGCGGGGGCGCTGGCCTTGGCGGTGGCGGAAGCGGTCGCACTGGCGGACGCCTTGTGGACGACGACCTTCTTGCCGTGATCGACGACGACGACCTTCTTGCCGTGATCGTCGACGAAGAACTTCTTGCCGTGATCGTCGACCTTGGTGACGTCGTTCACGACGCTGTTCACCTGCGATACGGCGATGTTGCACTCCTGGGCTATGGTCTGGATGTTGACGTTCGACGCATCCCCATCATACTGCCCCCCCGCAGCAGCCTGGGCGACATCACCCTGCAGGGCGGTCTGAACGCATGCGACGTCGGCGTCGTTGACCTGGCCCGTGTTCTGCGCGAAAGCCGGGACGGCAGCGGCCAGCACCATGGCCACCACAGCCGCTAACAACATTACTTTCTTCAACTCTACCTCCTCAATCGAAGTCTACCTTTACAGGAACGCATTTTTTCATCTCTAGCCCACATTGTCAACACCGTTGTCTCTACTTTTTACTATTTTCTTAAAACTTCTTAACAAAGTGTGGGTAAGGGTGTTTCGCTCAGGTGAGTGGCTTACCCTTTACATGCCTCGTCGAAACGGTTCACGCGCCGCAGCCGGGTGGGTTGCGTGGGGGATGGTGGGTGTTGGGCTTCTATTCCGGGGGGTTTTCGGGTTCGGAGAGGGCGCGGTAGGTGGCGAGGGACATCTCTTGCGTGGCCTCCTGTGATGTACCCCAGCCGGTCTCGCTCGCCATCACCACGATAAAGTAGGCCTCTTTCGTGTGCTCTGCGCCCTTGGGGAAGACGATGCCGGCATCGGCGAAGGTGCTGCCGAAGTAGCCGATCTTGTGCGAGACCCTGGTACCTTCGGGCAGGGGCTGGGGCAGGCGGTCCTCGAACTCCGTGTTCTGCATGAGGCCGAGCATCTCGTTAGAGAGGTAGGGGGTGGTGTAGGAGGGGTCGGAGATCTTCTCGAGCATGAGCAGCACGTCGTTCGGGGTAGTGATGTTGGGGATCCAGTACTCCGTCGAGGTGGCGCCGGCGCGGTAGAGCTCGGCCCTGATGTAGTCCGTTCCGAGATAACGGTCGAGCATTTTCCAGGCCGTGTTGTCGCTCTGCTTGATCAGGTGTTGTGCGCACTCGCGCAGGGTCATGGTGTAACCGATAGGGTAGGTGTAGAGGACGCCGGTACCGTAAGCCTGCACGTCGGAGGCTTGCATGGAGATCTCGTCTTTCAGGTTTACCTCTCCGTTTGCGGCTGCTTTGTAGAGCGCCATGAGGGTGGGCAGCTTGCCGAGGCTGGCCGCGTCGAACTGCTGGTCTGCCCCCATGGCGATGGTCTCTCCGGAGGAGGGGTCGAAGACCACCACGCCGTAGTTTGCCGGGTAGATCTGCGCTATGCGCTGGAGCTCCTTGCGCAGCGCGTCCTTGTTCCGGGCCGTTAGCTGGACCTCGACGGGCTCCGCAGAACCTCCCGAGCCAGCCTGCGAGCCTTTGTTGGAATCCTCTTGCGAGCCCTTGCCGGAATCAGGCTCCGATTTTGTGGCGGGGGCCTTCGGGGCTGTCCTGGCCGTGGGAACGTCGAGGCGGGCTACCGGCCGACCACCGACCAGGGCAGGAAGCAAGAGCAGGCCAACGAGGAGCGCGAGCAGGAGGGGCAGCCCCACCAGGACGCGCCTGAACCTGTGCCTGGCCGTCCGCTCTTGTTTACGCCGTATGCGCCACTCGCGACGCGTCCCTGGCGTATCCTGCGGCGTGTTCTGTGGTGTGCTGGTCATGGGCGATCGAGCGTAGATCCGTGTCCCCCCCACGGGGCGTTCGCGCCCCGAAATCGGGGCTATTTGTTCATTGGCCCGATAAAGGTAACCAATAATCCCTGTAGGTACAAGAGCGCCACGTTCCGGGACGGTTTCACCGGAGCTACTTGTTTATCGACCGTATAAAGGTGACGATGAAGATCGCGGAGATAAGCATCAGCGCGCCGGCGGCGATCAGGCCTAGTGAGACGAAGAAGATGGTGCCGGCCTCCGCCGAGTCCCAGGTCTGGGTGGCCCAGACGAAGGCGAAGAGGGAGGCGAAGAAGGTCAGCAGGATCAGGATCATGCCCCCTGGGAGGTCCCTGATCTGGATGGCCGCCCGCTCAACCGCGTAGGCCACGCGCCCGCGGGCCGGGTAGCCTGTATCTCGCACGCTCTGGACGGCACGCCCGAACTCCGATTCGGTGGCGAGCCCTATGACGCGTGAGAGGTAGTAGGCCTCGGATGGAGTCTTGCCCATCCGGAGCAGTTCCAGGTAGTTGCGCCTGTACAGCTCGACGGCGGCAGAGTGGGGCGAGGCCAGCTGCTTGAGGAAGGCGTGCGTGTCGAGGCGGGTGGCGTAGCGGCGGGCCTCGTGCTGGGCGGCGCGGACCTCGCGCCCCGTGGCGTTGTGCCCGCTGCGGCCGGAGATCTCCGACACCTCCAGGAAGAACATCTCGCGGGAGAACTCGATCGCGCTCTGGCGCTCGCGACGGCGCGAAGATATCTCCGTCCTTATCCCGCGGGAGCGGTATTCCTCGCGTCTTAGGTGGTAGACCTGTTCCTGGTAGAAGTCCTTGTCCTGCAGCGAGTCCGCCGTATCGCGTAGGCGATAAGCCTCTTCGAGCGTCTCGGGTATCCTGCGTTCTTCCATGAACTAGTGCTTACCCTATACTCCAGATCTCATGCGCCGAATAACCCCTTCCGGGTCCTAAATAATACCATGCGCGTGTGGGGACAGAAACCTACCGCTCCCCGCCGATCTCGCCTCTTGCGGCCCCAGAACCGCCCTCCCACAGCCTGTAGAAAAGGCCCCCGCCGCGCACCTTTACGTCCAGATGGCCTTTGGCGGCCAGGTCCTCAAGCATCTTGTCCGCCTCGTCCACCGTTAGAGAGGTCTCGATTGCGGCCTGGGCGGGCGTCAGTTCGCCACGCCGCTGCAATGCCTCCAGTAGCTCTCGCTCCCCGGCGTTGGCGACGGTTGGCTCCCCAGTCCCCTCGGAGATGCCGGCAATGCCCCTCACCAGAAGCGCGAAGGCGGGGAACAGCACCCACCCGAAAACGAAGATCAACCACCAGAGGTTAGACGCCAGCGTGAGCACGAGGACCCCGACAAGGGCCAGCGGGATGAGCACCGCGAGGCTGGTCGTGACCTGAGAGCGGGGGCTCATCCTGTCCACATCGAGCCCGAAGAAGTCGTCGGGGTCCCGCCCGTTGCGGCGGTGTCCCCCGTGACGGGGTTCCATGTCGTGGTCCGGTCTCTTCTCCACAGGCTTGCCTCGCGCCTGAATATACCAGCAAGGTTCGGAGGGCGAGCGTCGGACGGGCGCGCGAAGCGAGAACGCGAAAGTGCTAACCTCGTTCCAGTCGCGAAGGAGGGCCGAGTAGTGGACACGAGAGAGCGAGTGGACGGGTCGCGGGACGAGTTGCTGGGGGAACTGAACGAGTTTCTCGGGATGCCCTCGATCTCCGCCCGTCCCGACGAGGGCGGGGCTTTCCGCGGCTGCGCCGAGTGGGTCGCGCGCAAGTTCGAGGAGGCCGGCGCCGGGGCCAGGATCATGGAGACGGAAGGTCATCCCGTGGTCTTCGCCGAGATCGGGGAGGGGCCGAGGACGCTGCTCTCCTACGGGCACTACGACGTGCAGCCCCCGGAGCCCCTGGAGTTGTGGGAGAGCGATCCATTCGAGCCAACCCTCAGGGACGGCGGCCTCTACGCCAGGGGCGTCGCCGACGACAAGGCCGACGTGCTCTCGCGCATCCAGGCGTTGCGCCTATATATAGGGGAGTATGGTCCGCCGCCCTTCAAGCTCAAGTTTCTAATCGAGGGCGAAGAGGAGGTGGGCAGCCCGAACCTCGCACCCTTCGTCCGCGCGAACGCCGACCTGCTCTCCGCCGACGCCTGTCTGTGGGAGGGCTCCATGAAAGACGAGGCGGGGCGGCCCATGATCTTCTGCGGTACCAAGGGCATGGCCTACGTGGAGCTGCGCGCCCGCGGCGCCTCCCATGACCTGCATAGCATGTACGGTGGCATAGCACCCAACCCCGCCTGGCGGCTGGTGCAAGCCCTGAGAACCATCAAGGACGAGGACGGTGAGATCACCCTGGACGGCCTCGACGACCTCGCCGACGAACCCCCGGAGCGGGACCTGGAGGCTATCTCTCGCATTCCCTTCGACGACGAGGCGCTGCGGGGGTCCTGGGGCGTGGAGGCGATGGACCGCGGGCTCACGGGCGAAGACGCGCTGCGCGAGATGCTCCTGCGCCCCACCGCGAACATCGCCGGCATAGAGTCAGGCTATACGGGCCCAGGGGCGAAGACCATCGTGCCCTCCGAGGCGTTAGTGAAGATGGACTTCCGGCTCGTCGCCGGCCAGAGCCCCGGGCCGGTGCTCGGCCTGATCCGGGCCCACCTGGACAGGCGCGGCTTCGAGGATATAGAGGTCGTGGACCTGCACGGGGTCGAGCCGGCCAAGACGCCCATCGACTCCGACGTGGTGGGTACGGCGGTGGAGACCTGGCGGGATCTCGGCCGCGAGGAGGCCGTCGTGTACCCAACCATCGGGGGGAGCGGCCCGACCTCGCTCATGGTCTCCGAGCTCGGTATACCGACCATCATGACCGGCAGCGTGGCAAACGTGGACAGCCGCCTCCACTCTCCGAACGAGTGGATCCGGCTCGACGACTACTTCGAGACCATCCGCTACTTCGTCCGCTTCTTCGAAAGGTTCGCCTCATGACCGAGAAGGGACGGGGCCTGGATCTCCCCGAGCGCGTCCGCGGGAGCCTCGCCGGGGCGGTGGCCGAGAGGGGCGTGCAGGCGCGCGTGATCTCCACGCAGGGCCGCGAGTCGATGCGGCCCCCGCAGGGGCACGTGATCATTGCCGCAGAGGAGCCGGAGATAGAGGCGGTCCGGGGCCCCTCCCGCATCGTGCGACGGCTGGAGTTCTACAAGTCCTTCTACGGTCCGGTCGTCCGGCTGGCCCTGAGCGTGTACCCGATGGACGGCGCTCCCCTCTCCGCCAGCACGGTCCTGAACGTCTCCCAGGTCAGCGGCGACACGGCCCTCGCCGGGCTAGGCCGCCAGAAGAGCATCTTCTTACACTTCTACTCCGCCCAGGGCGACGATCTCACCTACGCGTTCAGCAAGGAGATACCAAACGCCCCCGAGCAGCGCGGTGAGGCAAAGAAGGTTCTCAAGATGGCCCGCGACGCCTACTCGGAGACCCCTGAGGAGCGCAGGAGCTTCAGGGCCGCGGTCGGGCTCGCCGAGCGTCAGTTCGAGCTTCCTGTACCTGAACCTGACGAACAAGGATAGTCTTCCGGGGCCTGCCCGCGTATACTGCCGCGTATGCAGTCGGGGAGCGCGGACGACTTCGTAGGGAAGATAAGCCGGGCCCTGGAAGGGGCCGGGCGCAGGGGCATTCACGTAACGGCGGGGGCCGGATCATGCGATCTCGAGGCCCAGCAATTCGGCATGTTTCCGCCCGAGGAAGAGGAGACCCCGGTGGGTAGGCCGCACCACCTGGAGTCCCCCGTGGGGCCCAGGGACCTCGGCGGGCACGACGGGACCTCGCGGCTCTGCTACTTTCTCGACGGGGTGCAGAGCTCGCGGGAGATCGGGCGCATAGAGATGTCGCCCGTGGTGGTCGCCACCGTGGCCGCGGCGATCGTCAACCGCTTCGAGCGGCGGTTCTCGCGCATGCCGCTCGAAGCTCCCCCCGTCGTGGTGCAGGCCGTGATCCTACCCCGCAGCACCGGCGAGCCGAGCGTGGAGGCCTTCTGGGAGTTGCTCCTCGCGGCGGGCTTCTCCGAGCTGGACCCAGATGCGATCCCCTCCTCCCCCCACCTCATCCTCGACTCGGCCGAGTATATAGGCGGGGCGGATCCGTCCGATTATGTGGGCATGAGGGAGAGCGCCAGGGGTAGGGTCAGGACGCTGCGCGAACGGTTGGAGGGCGGGATGCTCAGGGAATGGGAGGGCGATGACAGGGTCCTCGAGGATGACGACGCCTGGATCGCGGTGGACGGGCAGCTCAGGGACGTGAGGGAGTCGAACCGGCGCGCTATCGGCCTCATAAAGAGCGTGGCCCGCCCCGAGTTCGTCGGCAGGGATGTGGGCATGCTGATGGACCTCGAACCCGGCATGCGGACGACCAGCTTCGTCCCCGACTGGCAACTGCGCCGCGACAGGAGCGAGCAACGTACATCCTGGTACCTCAGGATGTGGCCGCCGCAGCCGGGGGCCGACGCCCTCGGTTCGCTCATGCGCGTCGAGGCGGCCCGGGAAACGAATCCCGATCAGGTCGACCAGATATCGCGTTGGATCCTTGCCGAGAGGGCACCGCTCGCCAAGCCCGACCCGAGGTGGCCCGCTATGATCTACCCCATAAGGTATGTGGAGAAGATCCTCAAACCGCTCGTGCAGGGCTCCGAAAGGGCCTACGCACGCCTTGAGCGCCAACTCGCATCGAACGGGAGGAGCTAGATGCTGCACGACGACTTTCTGGACCAGATCTCCGGCCCCATTGGCCGCGTCGTGACCAGCGAGGAGAGCCCGGCCACGGCCCACGAGTTCTTCTTCTGGACCGCCGAGAACGAGGCGGCCCAGAACCTGGACATCGGGCACATAGTGGCAGCCGAGTCGGAAGACGCCACGGCCGTCGCCGTGCTAGACGACCCCCGCCGCTACTCCGACCTGCAATCCTTCCTCGACGATTTCTACGCCTACGACGGGGACCCATCCCTGGAAGCGCTCTCGGAGAGGGCCGAGATACTGGTCTTCCGCGCGCGGGTCCTCGCCACGAAGCACCGCCACGAGCGCAAGAAGTCAAAGCGGCCGGTGCGCACCGGCCCCGTCTTCTTCGCCACGAACGAGGCCATCGAGTTCGCCCTCGGCACCGAGGACTTCTCCGGCCACCGCATCCCCATGCTGCTGCACGAGAACGGCAACGAGACGGACGGCCTGCCGCAGCGCACGCCCCTCTATGTGGATGAGGAGTATCTGCTCGGCCCGGAGGCCGGCCACCTCAACATCACGGGCATGAGCGGCCTCTCCACCAAGACCAGCCACGCCCTCTTCACTATAGCCAGCACCTTCCAGACCGTAAAAGACAAGAAGGTCGCCGCCCTGATGTTCAACGTGAAGGGCGCGGACCTCCTCTTTCTGGACAAGCCCGTCGAGGCACCGGAGGGCGACCCCGAGCTCGCGGAGCGCTACGAGAGGGCCGGTCAGCGGGGGTTGCCGATCGAGGACCGGGAGATGTACCGGTCCCTTGGCCTCGAGGTCAGGCCCTTCGAGAACCTCAAGATCTTCGCCCCCCTGCGCTACGGGATGGAGTCGGGTGAGAAGCGGGTCTTCGCCGAGGGCATACCGGCGCGCAAGCTGAACACCCTAAGGAGCGCGCGCGGGGAGGACTCTTGCGTATACCCGGTGGTCTGGGAGCTCGGGGACGTACTACCGTACGCGGGGTACGTGTTCGAGCCTTCGGACATGGACGACAAGTTCCGCGGCTTTATAGAGGAGCTCCGCGACAGGGGCATCAGGACCACGGCCGATTTCTACCTGCTGCTAGATGAGATCGAGGACTATTTCGAGGCGGCCCGCGAGGAGGGCAAGAACGTCTCCTCCTGGAACGGCCACAACCACATGACCATCGCCAAGGTCCGAAACCGCTTCAAGGTCCTCCCAAACAAGTGCGGCGGTCTGCTCGCGCACGGGCGCGTCGAGCACGGCGACCTGCCCCGCGCCGACGGCCCGTTCGAAGACAACGAGATGCGCGTCATCGACATCTCCCAGCTAACGGGCGTGCCGCAGGACCTGATCGTGACCAGCGTTATCTCGAAGATCTGGGAGCTCGCCGAGACGGGCAACCTCGGGGTAGACAAGCTGGTCATCTTCGTGGACGAGCTGAACAAGTACGCCCCCTCGGGCAACTCGAGGACCTCGTCCCTCAAGGACACCCTCGTAGACATCTCAGCCCGTGGCAGGCACCTCAGCCTCACGCTCTTCGGGGCGCAGCAGTTCAGGAGCAAGGTGGAAGACGAGGTGATCGGCAACGCCGCGACCAGCCTCTACGGCCGCATCGGCGACGAGGAGCTGACCAACGCGAGCTACCGCTCCTTCTCGGGCACGACCCGCGAAGAGCTGTTGCAGCTAGAGAAAGGCCGCCTTCTTCTCAGGCATGCTCACTACGCCGTCCCCGTCTTCGGCCGCTTCCCGCGTCCCCCTGTGCTCATGGGCAAGCAGGGCACGGACATCTTCGGCCAGCAGAAGCAGGATCCGGCCTCCTCAGTCCTCGCTGTTATGCGCAACCTCACCTCCAGGCCGCCAGGCATCGCCGCGATCCGGACCGAGATAGAGGGAGTTCCGGATGAGGAGGTGTACGAGGCACTCGACGCCGTGCAGGCGGCCCACCGCACCGGACACGGCGCGGCAGACCCGTACAAAAACTTCCGCTGGAACCTCAAACGCCCCGCCAAGACGGGCTCGGGCCGCCGCGACGCGTCCAAGATACTCTCCGGCCTGGACCGGATGAGAGACTAGCTTCGCTCGGACAGGTCAATGAAGGACACCCACATAGAAGCATACTGGCGGGGTTACCTGGATACGCTTCCGCACGATTCACCGGAACGCGACGAGCCGTACGTGGCCGAAGCGTGGGGAGACTCTTCCGAGATGGCGGATGAGCTTGGGGCTCTGATCGCGAGTGGCATCAAGACGGCTACCTGCTCCGCGCTGTGGGAGTACGAGGCGGAAGGGGAGCCGGTACCCGAGGCAGGGTCGAAGACCATCGTCCTCGACGGGAACAACACTCCTCTGTGCATCGTGGAGACGACAGAGGTTGCCGTGCGCCCCTACGACGAGGTCGATGCCCGGTTCGCCTACGAGGAGGGAGAAGGTGACCGTTCGCTGGCGTACTGGCGCGACGCACACTGGCGCTTCTTCTCGCGCACGCTACCGGACATCGGCAGAGAACCAGCACCGGATATGCCGTTGGTGTGCGAACGGTTTCGTGTGATCCACCATTGAGATCCAGCTTATCTTGATCCTTGAACCGCCCCAGATCGCAACGTAGACTCCAATCATGGGCTATCGTGATCGCATTACCATAGATCCCGACATGAGAGGTGGGAAGCCGTGCATCCGTGGAATGCGGATCACCGTTTATGATGTGCTGAGTTACCTTGCATCCGGTATGTCCCAGGACGAGATACTGGCCGACTTCCCTGATCTGGAGGCGGAAGACATCCGTGCGAGCCTGGCTTTTGCGGCAGACTTCGAGCGCAGGTTCGTGGCAGAGCCCTCTCTTTGAGGCTCCTCTTCGACCAGAACCTCTCGCCGCGCCTCGTTCGCCTTCTATCCGACGTTTACCCAGAATGTTCCCACGTCCGAGACCTGGACATGGCCGCGGCGAGCGATACCGAGGTTTGGACCTATGCCGCTGAGCACGGTTACACCATAGTCTCCAAAGACGCGGACTTTCATCAACGCAGTCTTGTACTAGGAGCACCGCCGAGGGTGGTCTGGATCCGCCGGGGCAACTGCTCTGTATCGGAAACGGCCGATAGCGATTTATGGCGATGGAACGTTTTCACGCCAGAGAGGAAGCGGCTTTCCTGGCACTCTCCTAAAATCTCACGGTGATGCGTAAAATAAGTCGATCTACTCAGGAGGAGCGGTATCGTAAGGATCGCCCACATCTCGGATACACACCTGGGATACACCAGGTACGCGAGGCTCGATCCCGAGACTAGCCGCAACCAGCGCGAGGTGGACGTGCAGGAAGCCTACGGACGGGCCGTCGACGCCATTCTGGAGCGGGATGTGGACCTGGTCATCCACTCCGGCGATGTCTTCGACTCGGTCAGGCCGGCTACGCACGTGATCATCGGCTTCTTGAAGCAGACGGCCAGGATCACGCTCCAGGCCAACATCCCCTACCTGGTCGCAGCCGGAAACCACGAGACGCCGCGGTTGCGCTCCACCACGGCGGCCCTGGAGTACGCGAACCTCGTAAACGTCATCTCCGCCCACGGCTTCGAGATCGACTACGACCTCCAGGACGTGGACGGCACGG
>DASUPX010000013.1:0-9177 GCA_036280905.1 Rubrobacter sp.
CGGGCTCGTGATCTCCGGCAACTCCATCGCCGAGAACCTGCAGTGTCAGGCCAACAAGCCGCGCCCGACGGGCGGCGGCAACACGGCCGGCGACAAGGAAGACCAGTGCGCCGCACTCTGAGCTGAAGACCTACGTCGGAATGTCGGACACCTGATTAGGAGACCGGAAAAGCGGGTAGCCTTCTATCCGAAAAGGCGAATGGATAGGAGTGGAAGCATGGCTACTGCAGAACGGCGCGCAAATGTGGTGTGGAAGGGAAACCTGTTTCAAGGATCGGGTACTTTCGACCTGGTGAGCAGCGAGGCCGTGCAGGGACTTCCGGTTACCTGGGCCTCGCGCACGGAGCGTCCCGACGGTAAGACCAGCCCCGAGGAGCTTATAGCTGCGGCCCATGCCAGCTGCTTCGCTATGGCCTTCTCCAACACCCTCGCCGAGCAGGGCAACGAGCCGGAGGAGCTCAACGTCACCGCGGTGTGCACTTTCGATGCCGACCAGGTGAAGGTCACCTCGTCCGTACTCGACGTACGCGGAAAGGTTCCCGGCCTCGACGCCGAAGGGTTCCAGAACGCCGCGGAGCAGGCCGAGCAGGGCTGCCCGGTCTCAAACGCCTTGCGCGGCAACGTCGACATTCAGGTCAACGCGAGCCTGGACTAGCATCCGTCCTCTAGAAAGTTCGGTCGTCGCGGGCCACAACACCGTGGGGCTTGCGCTCGATCCAACGCACGAACCGAGAGATATCGGGGTGGGAGAGCAACGCCCCCACGGTGTTGTACTCCCGCTCCAACTCTTTCTCCGTGAGCGTGCGGTGTATCTGCCGGTGGCAGGCGCCGCAGAGCGGCACGGTACGGCCCAGCTCTTCCCGACTATACAAACGCTTCACCCGCTTGTTCGAGTGACGGCTGCGCGGGATCAGATGGTGCCGGGTTCGTCGCTCCACAACCCGCCCACACAACCCACAAGCACCACCAAGATCAAAACCCCTGGCCACCAGCAGATTGTACCCCCACCCGACCGCACCACGGTAGACGCCTTCGCAAGGACTCGGCAGCGCGGGAACGACGGCCATGGAATGGCCGAGTTCTTCTCTGGACACCCCGAAGGCGACCAGCCAAAAAGCCGAAAGCGAGGCGAAGCCGAAGCGTTGCCGACGAGCGAGGGCGTTAGGCCGAGCGTGCTGTGAGCCGCGTTAGCGGTTCACAACGCGTGCCATGGAGTAGCCGTCCACGTACTCGCCGTCGCGGAACGCGAGACGGCGGTGCATACCCTCTCTCTCGAACCCGAATTTTTCGTAGAGGGCGATAGCCGGGACGTTATCCGTGTAGACCCGCAGCTCGATGCGTGTGAGGTTCAGCCAGTTGTCGGCCAGGTCGAGCACCGCCCGCATCAGGGCCGTTCCCACGCCCTGGCCTTGCCGGTCGTCGCGTACTGCCATGCCGATGCTGCCGACGTGGCGCATGCGCCAGCGGGTCGGGTGGGTGTGGAGGGATATCTCCCCGACCACCTCATCGCCGAGGCAGGCAACCAGGGAGAACAGCCCCTCCGGTGGCTCTGCGAGACGCCGGCGCCACATCTCCGCCGAGGGAAAGGGCAACTGCAAAGTGCCGGCCACCACCAGCGGATCGCTGAAGATGCGGTGCAGCGCCTCGAAGTCTCCCGGCTCCGCATGTCGGATGGTGATCTCCAGGGGCGGCCTCAATAAGCGGTCAGCCTTCTGCAGAAGGCTGACCGCTGAAAGCCGATCGCTCTCTCCTCACGTCTTGCGGGGTTCCTCGGCGGTGGCGTGGATCTCCTCTTCGATATCGCTGAAGCCCGTGTTGGCGCGGACCCGGATCTCGTCGTAGGAGGTCTGGAGTCCCTGCTCGCGCTCTCGCTCGGCGCCCCGACCCCCGAAGATCGTGCCTAGGTAGCATCCCAGAAAGCCCAGGGGGACGGAGACCAGGGCAGGGCTCGTTAGCGGGAAGATAGCGTCTATGGGGATGATCGGGGTCAACGGAGGCTCGGGATTCGGGCCGGTCAGCACGTTTGGGCTGAGAAGCACGAGGCCCACAGCGGAGATCAGGCCGACAAGCATCCCGGTAACGGCCCCCGCCGTGTTGAACCGCGACCAGAAGATCGTAAGCAGGATGACGGGCACGTTGGCGCTTGCGGCGACCGCGAATGCCAGGGCGACGAGGAAAGCTACGTTGAAGCTCTCCGCCGGAAGCGCAAGAAGTATCGCCGCAACGGAGATACCAATCGCCGCGTAGCGCGCAGCGCGAAACTGCTCCTGCTCGGTGGCCTGTCCGCCACGGATGACGTTGGTGTAGAAATCGTGGGCGAAGGCGCTGGAGGCCGCGACGACAAGGCCTGCGACCACGGCCACGATGGTGGAGAAGGCTACCGCCGAGATAAAGGCGAAAAAGATCGGACCTCCGAGGGCCTCGGCGAGCTGCGGGGCTGCGAGGTTGCCTGCCGCGTTCGCGTTGGCGATGGCTTCCTGGCCGACGATCAGCGCCGCACCGTAGCCCAGCACGGGTGTCAGGAGGTAGAAGAGGCCGATGATCCAGGTGGCCGTCACGATCGAGGAGCGCGCCGTCTTGGCGTCTGGGACGGTGAGGAACCGGATCAGGATGTGCGGCAAACCGGCCGTCCCGAGCACGAGGGCGATGTTGAGCGAGATCACGTCGAGCCCTGCGGTCAGCCCGCTTGGCGGCGGTGGAGCCAGGGCCTCGCGCCCGATGTCGTTCTCGACCGCGGCGAACAGCTCGAAGGGGTTGAACCCATAGCGGGCCAGCACGAGGATAGAGAGGGTCAGGGTACCGGCGATCAGGAGCAAGGCCTTGATGATCTGGATCCACGTCGTGGCGACCATGCCGCCTGCCACGACGTACACGGTCATCAAAATCCCTATGACGATAACCGAGAACCAGTAAGGCAAGCCGAGCAGGAGCCCGATGAGCGCCCCCGAGCCGTTGAGTTGCGCGATCATGTAGAACATGCTTATCGCAATGGTGCTCAAGGCAGATACCGAGCGAACGCTACTCGCGTTGAACCGGCTTGCGAGCATGTCAGCAAGGGTGTACTTGCCCATGTTCCTCAGGGGTTCGGCTACCAGGAGCAACACCACAAGGTACGCCACCAGGAAGCCTATGGAGAGGTAGAAGCCTGAGAACCCGGTGAGGGCTATGGCCCCCGCGATGCCGAGAAACGAGGCCGCCGACAGATAGTCGCCGGAGATAGCGAGGCCGTTCTGCCAGCCCTTGATCTCACCGCCAGCCACGTACTGGTGGCTCGTGTCGGTGTTCTGGCGCGACGCCCAGCCCGTGATGCCGAGCGTCAGCGCGATAATGAACACAAAGAAGACGATCGCTATTGCCTGATCGCTCATGCTAGCTTGCCCCCGCAGTCTCTTCAGCGGCCTCTTGTCTCGCCCGGTCCACCAGATCGTCCCACTTGTTCGCCCGGCTGACGTAGAGGTGCATGAGGATCCAGGTCATCGCAAATTGCGCTAGCGCGTAGATGTAGGCCAACGTCAGCGAACCGATTACCTTCACGTTCAATACGGTCGTGAACGCCGCTAGAATCGGCAGCCCGAAGTAGAAAATCATGAAAAAAATGGTCGCCGGTATGATGAACGCCCTTTTGGCGCTAATCAGTTCTTTGAACGCCGACGTCTGTTCGACGCGAACCCACTCGTCTTGCCTCTCCACAGAACTCCTTCCCGCTCTCCTACCTGCTGCTCACTATATGGCAAACTTATGCATACAGTCAACCGGGGCCGGCCGCGCCAGCGGGACAGACGTGGAGCCACCATGGGCTGGTAGCCGGACGAGACCTGTTCGACCCCACCTCGGAACGAGAGCGCGGCACGATCTACGTAGATCGTGCCGCGCCCTACCATCCGGCCGGGCCGGGTCAGGCTTTATTTATGCTTACCGCGCAGGCTTTCAGCTCCGCGGTCCCCGACTGCGGGTCTATGGCGTTGATGGTCAGGACGTTGGTTGGTACCTGATCCGGGAAGCTGTAGCCCATGAAGAGCAGCCCCGGCCTCACCCGGTCCGTGACGCGGGCCGTTACCGCCTCGACGGTTCCGCGGCGGGAGCTGACGCGTACGGCGTCGCCGTCCTCGATGCCGTACTCCGCGGCGTCTTCCGCGCAGATCTCCAGCAACTCCTCGTTGTCTTTGACCTTCTTGTAGTTCTGGGTCATCGTGCCCGTGTTGTAGAAGGCCAGACGCCTGCCGGTCGTTAGCTGGAACGGGTAGTCCTCATCTGGCATCTCGACCGGACCTTCGTGGTCCACGGGCGTGAAGGGGACGGGGTCGTCGACCTCCTCGGCCCTCAGCTCGGCGTGCAGGAACTTGGTGCCTGGACCCTCTCTCTCGACCACGTCCGTGGTGATAGCCTCGCCCCCGGCGTTCTCGGCACCCCTGGTGCTCGCCATGAGCTCCTCCTTCGGAGAGATGTCGGAGATCTCCTCGAAGCTCCCGTCGTGGCAGGGCCACTGGATGCCGCCGTGCGTCTGAAGCCGCTCGTAGCTGATGCCGCTGAACTTGGGCGCGAGAAGGCGCACCTCTTCCCAGACTTCCTCGGCGGTCTCGAAGTTCCAGTCGTATCCCATGCGGCGCGCGATGTCGCGCAGGATCATGATGTCGTCCCGCGCCTCGCCGGGCGGGTCGACTGCCTTGCGCACCCGCTGCACGCGCCTCTCGCTGTTGATGACCGTGCCATCGGTCTCGGCCCAGCTCGCCGCGGCCGGCAGCACCACGTCAGCCATCCGGGCTGTCTTGGTCATGAGGATGTCCTGGACGACGAGAAAGTCCAGTTTGCCGAAGAGGCTCTCGTGCTTGTTCTCGTCGGCGTCCGACTGGACGGGGTTCTCCCCGATCACGTACATACACCGGATCTCGCCGCTCTTCACGGCCTCCATCATCTCGGCCTGGTTCTTGCCCTTCTTCTCGGGCAGCGGTACGCCCCACACGTCCTCGAACAGCTCGCGCGCTTCCGGGTCGTTCCAGAGCCACCCGCCGACCATCTTGTCCGGCAGCGCGCCCATGTCGCCGCCGCCCTGCACGTTGTTCTGGCCGCGAAGCGGGTTCAGGCCGCTCCCGTACTTGCCGACGTGGCCCGTCAGGAGGCCGAGTGCGATGAGGGCGAAGACCGCATCAGCGCCGTTGTGGTGCTCGGTGACGCCAAGCGTCCAGTTCAGCGTCGCCCTGTCCGCGTTGGCGTACATGCGGGCCACCTCGCGGATGTCGTCCGCCGGGACGCCCGTGATCTGTTCCGCGTACTCTGGCGTGTAGCCGGCAACCTTCTCCCTGTACGCCTCGAAGCCTTTCGTGGCGCGCTCGACGAAGGGTTTGTCGTAGAGGTCTTCCTCGATGATGACGTGACCCATCGCGTTGGCCAGGCAGATATCGGTGCCGACGTTGAGGCCGAGCCACTTGTCGGCCTTCCTGACCTGGTCGATCTTGCGCGGGTCGATAACGACCATCTTGGCACCGTTCTTGATGCCGCGGCGCATGTGGTTGTAGATGATGGGGTGGTTCTCCATGGTGTTGGAGCCCCAGCATAATATTACATCCGTGTGCTCGAACTCCTCGTAAGAGGTGGTCGCCCCGCCCGCTCCAAACGTTGCCACCAGACCGGTGACGCTGGCGGCGTGTCAAGCACGGTTACATGAGTCTATGTTGCTGTTCCCGAGCACCTCCCTGACGAACTTGCCGGCCAGGTAGTTGAGCTCGTTGGTCGAGCGCGAGGAGCTGAAGGTCCCGAAGGCGTAGGGGCCGTGCTCGGCCTTGATCTCACCCATCTTGCTGGCCACCAGGTCGAGCGCCTCATCCCAGGAGGCCGGAACGAGCTCGCCGTCCTTGCGGATGAGGGGGCGCGTGATCCTCCGGTCGCTGTACAGGTGACGCCAGCCCTCGCGCCCCTTGATGCACGCCTCGCCCCTGCTGGACGGGTTCTCTTTCTCGCCCGTTACCTTCTGGATGACGCCGTCCTCGACCTTGAGGATAAGGCCGCATCCCACACACAGAAACCGCAGATCGTGGCCACTTCCCGTGTGCCCTCTGCCTTGCCGTTCTCCGAGACTTTCTCTATAGCCGTCGCCATGCGACTCACCCCTTCTCGAACCGGGTTCCCTGTAGCACCTGATTCTAACTTCCAGGATGAGAATTGCCTACCAGGTTGCCTACCAGGAGCCGCCTGTCGGGAAGCGGGAAAAGGCGTCATGCATCAGGCGATTTTCCTGAAGCCCGCGACCTGTAACCCGTTGTCTCCAGGCGTGCGGTTCTGCTGCCAACGCCGCGCCCTGGTTGACACGAGCTTGATATCAAACTAACGTACGGCCTGACGTATGGGGGTTCCTAGGGAGGGTGCCATCAGTTTTCTGGCGAGGGATAGAACGATTGCGGGGCCCGGGTTCAACAGGTGGCTCATACCACCGGCTGCCCTGCTGGTGCATCTGAGCATAGGCGAGATCTACGCCTTCAGCGTGTTCAAGACCCCGCTGGTAGAGCGGTTCGGGACGGGCCTGACGCCCATCGCGATCATCTTCAGCATAAGCATCGTGATGCTTGGCCTCTCCGCCGCGGTCTTCGGCACCTGGGTGGAGCGTGCCGGGCCGCGCGCGGCGATGTTCACGGCCGCGCTCTGCTGGTCGAGCGGGTTCTTCATAAGCGCCCTTGGCGTCGCCACCTCGCAGCTGTGGCTCGTGTACCTGGGCTACGGTCTCATAGGTGGCATCGGTCTCGGCATCGGGTACATCTCGCCGGTCTCGACCCTGATCAAATGGTTCCCCGACCGACCCGGGCTGGCCACGGGTCTGGCGATCATGGGCTTCGGCGGTGGAGCCCTCATCGCCTCGCCGCTCACGGACAGGCTGCTCACGGCCTACGCCAGCAACCCGGTGGACGCGATCGTGCCGTCCTTCCTGACGCTCGGCGTGATCTACCTGATCGCCATGATGATCGGGGCGTTCGTCGTGCGCCTCCCCGCCGAGGACTGGCAGCCGGAAGGCTGGACGCCGCCAACCGAGGAGGAGACCTCGGCCCTCGAGACCACCGCCAACGTATCGGCGGACAGCGCGATCCGCACGCCCCAGTTCTGGTTGTTGTGGACAGTGCTCTTCTGCAACGTGACAGCAGGCATAGGTCTTCTGGAGCAGGCCGCGCCCATGATCCAGGACTTCTTCGCCGTGACGGCGGCGGCTGCGGCCGGGTTCGTCGGCCTGCTCTCGTTGGCGAACATGGCGGGGAGGCTCGGCTGGTCCTCGACCTCGGACTACATAGGACGCAAGCCGATCTACATGGTCTACCTCGGCGTCGGAACGGTCATGTACTTCGTGCTGGCCTCTTTCGGATCGGCGTCGCTCGCCATGTTTCTCGTGCTGACCCTCGTGATCCTGAGCTTCTACGGCGGCGGGTTCGCGACCATCCCAGCCTACCTGAAGGATCTGTTTGGCGTGGCTCAGGTCGGGGCCATCCACGGGAGGCTGCTGACGGCGTGGTCTGCCGCCGGGGTCGCAGGCCCACTTATCATCAACGCCATCGCCGACTACCAGACCTCCGCAGGCCGCACCGGCGCCGACCTGTACACGCTCTCCCTCTACATCATGGTCGGCGTGCTGGTCATCGGCTTCGTCGCCAACCTGCTAGTCCGGCCCGTAGACTCACGCTTCCACATGGACCGGGAAGAGGACCGTGAAAAGGAGACCGCATCCCAGGGCGCAACCGCCGGCAGCGAAACGTAGTGCGGTTCGCTTCGCGAACCGCGCCGTCAGCCATCAGCTATCAGCGGTCAGCTCCTGGGCCGGTTGCCCATCTTCTTGGAGAAGGAGGATCTTTATGAGCGAATCGGAGTCGCGGGGAGGACAGTCCGGCGTGGTCGTGGCCGTGGTGCTGTGGGCCCTCGTCCTGTTGCCGCTCCTGTGGGGCATCTACCAGACGCTAACGGGCGTGGTCGCCCTGTTCGCGTGAGATAGCTAACCCCGTGTGCAGGTTTATCTAGCCCGGGTCCACGGGCTCCTCTACCATCGAAGGTGACCAAACCAATAGACGGAGGAGAGATACCCGTGGACCTGGACACCTTCATTGTAGCCACCTACTGCCTCATCGACGACCTGATGCGCCAATCGCTCGGCGGGAGGAGGTTGCGCCAGCGCGGCCCCGATCCCATCCTGGACGACCGCGAGGTCATCACCATGGAGGTGGTGGGCGAGTTCTTGGGGATGGACACCGACAAGGCGATCTTCCTGTTCTTCCGTAGGCACTACCCGGAATGGTTCCCCGCCGTGGGTCGCGTCCACCGCACCACCTTCGCCAGGCAGGCGGCCAACCTCTGGGCCGTGAAGGAGCTCATGTGGGAATCCCTCTCGGCACGCGTGGCACACGATGAGGCGGGACTCTTCCTGGTTGACTCGTTTGCCGTGCCGGTTTGCTCCTTCGCCAAGGCCCCGCGCCACAAGAGCTTCGCGGGGATCGCCTCCTACGGCCACGACGCCATGAGCAAGAGCTTCTTCTACGGGGTGGAGGGACACCTTAGGGTTCGCTGGCCGGGGGTGATCGTGGGGGCCGCCCTGGCCCCCGCCGACATCCACGATCGCTGGGTGGCCGAGTACGACCTGCTCGGGGGAGTCGAGGAGGGCTCTGTGGTTCTCGCGGACACCAACTACGCGAGCCCCACCCTAAGAGAGAGCCTCGCCGCCTACGGGGTGTCCCTGCTGGCCCCCAAGAGGCCCAACCGAAAGCGGGATAGGCACCCCTGGCCTAGATGGCTCACGAACATGAGGCGCCGTATAGAGACGGTGATAAGCCAGCTGGTAGAGCGCTACTCGGCCAAGCGGGTGAGGGCGAGGGACCTCTGGCACCTCAGCAGTAGGTGGTGGCGCAAGATCCTCAGCCACACCTTATGCGTCCGGTTGTGCCAGGAGGCAGGGCTGAGCACCTCGTTACGCTTCTCGGAGCTTCTCAGCCACTAGAAACTCGCACACCGGGTCAGCTGTCAGATTTCTACTCTCTTCGGATCGGCTATCCCATGAGTTTCTGGATAAGGCGGTAATCGTAGATGATGAGGGCTGTGGCCAGGGCTAGCAAGAATACCGTGAGCAGAAGGGTGGCCACGAGGGATCTGCCGGTCGAGATCCGGTGTACCCGCCTCAGGCCGGTCGCGTGCAGGTAGAGGCAGTAGAAGACGGCC
>DASUPX010000014.1:0-11767 GCA_036280905.1 Rubrobacter sp.
ACGCGAGATCATGGACCTAGTAGCGCCATCGGGTCCCGTCTACCAGGCCGGCACCCTCTCGGGCAACCCGCTGGCGATGGCCGCCGGCCTCGCGACCCTGCGTGTGGCCGGCCAGCCCGGCTTCTACGACCGACTGGAGGAACTTGGCGCCCGCTGGCGCGTGGGCATGGAGGCGGTCGCCTCGGCTGGGGACCGTCCTTACACCGTCAACCAGGTCGGCTCGATGGCGAGCATATTCTTCACCGCCGGCCCCGTAACGGACTTCGGCTCCGCCGCAGTGTCCGACACGAAGGCGTTCAGGGACTTCTTCTGGCACATGCTCTCCCGCGGGATCTACCTTGCCCCGAGCCAGTACGAGGCCGGTTTCATCTCCACGGCACACTCCGATGAGGACCTCGACAGGACCTTCGTGGCTGCGCAGGAGTGGTTCGAAGGGGTCTCCTGAAGGTGGACACGAGCCGGACGCCGGACCTCTCGCTCAGGGAAACGTTCCTGAGGGCCGCAGCCGGCCTTCCCGGGGAGGACGAGCGAGCTGCAGTCGTGGGTGAGGCGCTCGGCTACCTGCAGCGGGGCTTCGACGCCCACTACGCCGGGGGAGGGGCCTCCGACGACGACGTCCTGGTAGGGGACAACGCCTACGCGCTCGCGGTCGAGACCATAGCGCGCCTCGACGAGCCGCGGTTCGTGGCCGTTGCGAGCCGCATGATCCGCGACGGCGCCGGCCGGATCGCGGAGGGCGGCACCGTCACCGTCGAGATGTGGACACCCCACCTCTCCGGCCTCCTCGACATCATCTCCGAAGAGGGAGCCGAAAAGTCGGAGGCCAGGATCCGGGAGGCCGCCCGGAGCCTGCGAGACCAGGGTGGGTAGTTTGCCATCCGGGGGAGAACGGGCGCTCCTGGTCCGCGAGATGTTCGACAGGATCGCCGGCCGCTACGACCTGCTTAACACCGTGATGTCGGCTGGGCTCCACCGTCTCTGGAACCGCAGGGTCGTTGACGCCGCCTGCCTCAACCCAGGTGGCACGGCGCTCGATCTGGCCTGCGGCACGGGTAGTCTTACGCGCGACCTGGCCAGAAAGGCGGGGCCCGAGGGCCACGTGCTAGGCATAGACTTCTCCCGGGAGATGCTGCGTGCCGCGCGGTCGAGGACGACGCCCGGCATCGCCTACAGGCTAGGGGACGCCACCGACCTCGAAGACGTGCCCTCCGACTCTTTCGACGCGGCCACCATCGCCTACGGGGCACGGAATATTCCCGACCTCGATGCGCTGTTCGCAGGGATGGCGCGGGTGCTCAAGCCCGGTGGCGTCGCCGTCTGCCTGGAGATAGCCAGGCCCACGGGTGGGGTGTCCTCCCGTTTCTACGGGCTCTGGTTTGACAGGATCGTGCCAAAGCTCGGAGGTTTGATCTCCGGAGACGCCTCAGCGTACTCTTATCTGCCTGAAAGCGTGAAAGAGTTCGTGGCGCCGGACGAATTAGCTGACATAATAGGGCGTAATGGATTACAAGACGTTACATGGAGACGGCTCGCGGGTGGCATCATCACGCTCCATCGTGGGATCAAACGCCCCGGGGACGGCTGACGGGCTCGACTCGGAGGTGCTAGAGGGGGCGTTCGAGACCGTCGATGAGGTCGAGGGCATGCTTGCCCGGGTGGCCGAAGGCGCGCCGCAGCCCTTGATCGAGCCTGCGCTGGTCGCGCTTACCTCGGGGGGCAAGCGGCTAAGGCCGCTGCTCCTGGTGCTGAGCGCGCGCATGGGCGGGCCGGAGCGGGGGGAACTTCTCCAGGCAGCAACCGCCATCGAGGTGTTGCACACGGCGACCCTGATCCACGACGATATTGTGGACGGGGCACGGAGCAGGCGTGGCGTGCCAACGACCGTCGAGGAGCACGGGCGCGAGATCGCCGCCGCCACGGGTGACTTTCTCTTCGCCGAGGCTTTCGCCAGGCTTGCCGGTATCGGGGACGCCAGGCTCGTGCGCGCTTTCGCCGTGGCCTCCGTGGGGCTCGCTTCGGGTGAGCTCGAGCAGTACCGCGCGAACGGTGCCAACGTGGAGGTCGAGGCGTACCTCGAGCACATCAGGAAGAAGACCGCCGGCCTCTTCCAGGTCGCCTGCGTGGCCGGCGCTACACTGGGCGGGCTCTCGCTCGTGCAGATAGACGCCCTGGCCAGCTACGGCCAGGCCCTCGGTATCGCCTTCCAGATGTCCGATGACATAATGGACCTGGTGGGCAAACCGGGACTCATGGGCAAGGGCATCGGCACGGACCTGGGTGAGGGCACCGTGACGCTGCCCGTCATCTTCGCGCTCAAGGAGGGGGATGCTGCGACAATCCGCCGCGTCCTCGCCGATCCGAGCCCTTCTCCCGAGCTGCTCGAGGCCGGCATCGAGGCCGTGCTCGCCACCGGCGCCATCGCCAGGACCGAGGCCTGGGCGCGGGGTGAGATCGACGCGGCCCTCAGGGACCTCTCCCTCTTGCCCGACTCCCCGGAGCGCGAGTTCCTCAGGTCGGTGGCCGCGGAGGTGGTCGGGAGGGATGCCTGAGGGCCAGCCCGTAATTTTCGCGGCCGGAACCCTCATGCCAGTCTCTTCGCCGCCCGTGGGTGACGGCGCCGTGCTCGTGGAGGATGGCCGCATAAGCTCCGTGGGACCGCTCTCCGAGGTCGGGCGCGAAAACCCGAACGTCGAGATACGCTTCTTTCCCCGCTACGCCCTGATTCCCGGAGCGGTCAACGCCCACGCCCACCTCGGCTTCAGGCGGGAGGACAAACCAGAGGGCGGCACGTTCGCGGGCTGGCTGAGCAAGCTGATAGAACGCCTCCCAGAAAAGGAGAGTTGGGGCGCCGAGGCCGCCCGCAACTCGGCCAGAGAGGCGGTTGAAGCGGGGACCACCTACATGGCCGAGTCCTCGCCTTACGGGGAATGCCTGCCGCAACTAGCCGCGAGCGGCATGGCCGGGACCGTCTTTGCCGAGTTCTTTCCGCACGAGATCGGCACCCCGGAAGAGGCGGTGGAGTACATCGTGGACAAGGCGGACGGGCTTCGCAAGGGCCTGCCCGAGCGCGTTGGCATCTCGGTCAGCGTGCACGCTCCGTATACCGTCGATCCCGAATCCTCGCGCCTTGCGGCGCAAAAGACGCGGGACCTGGGATGGGGGCTGGCGATACACCTTTCCGAGAGCCCCGAGGAGGTGGAGTTCGTGAGGCACGGCACGGGTGGCCTCGCCGACATCTTCGGGAGCAACGAGTGGGGAGGGGTTGGGGTATCTCCCGTCCGTTACGCGGACGACGTGGGACTTCTCGCCCCGCAGACCATCGCGGCCCACCTCGCCACCGGCGTCTCGGAAGAGGAGATAGATATCCTGGCGCAGAGCGGCGTTGCGGCGGCCCATTGTCCGCGCTCCAACGATTACCTCGGCTGCGGCGTCTCGCCGGTGCCGCGCATGGTCGAGCGGGGCATAAGGGTCGGGATGGGCACAGACGGGCTCTGGAGCAGCCCGAGCATGAACCTCTTCGAGGAGACGATGTTTGCAGTTGATCTGCACGGTCTCGACGGCGCAACCGGCCTGGAGCTTGCGACGCTCGGCGGGGCGCGTGCCCTGAGCATAGAGAGCGAGACGGGGAGCCTGGAACCCGGCAAGTGGGCCGACTTCGCGCTGGTCGAGCTCGCGCTCGGTGACCAGGGTTCGGAGCGGGAGGTTTTGGAGGCCGCGGCGGGTGGGGCCGTCGCCCTCACGGTCGTCGGGGGCGACGTGATATACAATCGTCTCGGTGCCTGAATACCTCGGAGGATAGCGCGCCATGATGATGAACCGGGAAAGGTTAAGCTTCTGGGTCAGGTTGGTCGCCATCCTGCTCGCCGCCGTCTTCATCATCTCCGGCGTCTTTCTGGGCATCGGCACCAACGTCTCGTACAACCTTTTCGACCTCTTCGGCAACCAGGACCAGCCCCAGCAGCAGAACCAGACCCCCGGTCCCGAGCAGCAGATAGCAGCCGCCGAGAAGGAGCTGAAGCAGGACCCCAATGACCCGGAGAACATAAAAGACCTCGCCTACCTGTACTACACGGCGGGGCGCTATGACGACGCGATCCAGGTGCTGCAGGATGGGCAGAAGGCAGCCCCCAAAGACGAGGAGATACCCGCGCTTCTGGGCCAGATCTACAGCCAGCAGGCGCAGACCGCCTCCGGCAAGAAGCAAGAAGAGCTTCAGATAAAGGCGGCCGAAGCCTTCGCCGCCTCAGCCGAGGCGCAGCCCGATAACGCGGAGGCTTACCTTCTGGCGGGCCAGGCCTACGAGCAGGCCGGACAGCCCGCAGAGGCCATCCAGTACTACAATCAGTACCTCGATCGCGCCCCCAACGGCCAGGAGGCGAACCAGGTCAAGGAGAGGATCTCCGCGCTGCTCGAAGGCAAGGAGACCACCGGCAGCGCGCAGCCCTGATCCAGCTTCCGACCGAAGTCGTATAATGTTCGTGAGATCCGGCAGATAGCCCGTTAGGAGGAAAGGTGTTTGGTTCCATCGGAATGCCAGAGTTGATCATCGGCCTGGTCGTGATCCTGCTACTCTTCGGCGCGAAGCGTGTCCCCGAGTTGGCCCGCGGCCTCGGAAGCGGTGTCCGCGAGTTCAAGAAGGGTCAGCAGGAGGGTCAGGTCGAGAAGAAGGAAGAGGAGCAGGAGGACGAGCAGCTCGAGGCCTCCAAGAACGGACACGACGACGAGGCCAGGCTGGAGGACGACTCGCCCGCTGAGAAGGCCGAACAGCAGCAGCATAGTAGCTAGACTCACCTAGATCTAAGCTCCGGATGGCAGGTCGCCTCAGACTACCCTCGCGTCCGCGCGGCCCGCGCGACGAGGCTCGCATGACCCTGATCGAGCACCTCGACGAGCTGCGCTCGAGGATCATCAAGGTCGGGATCGCGTTCCTCGCCGTTTCGATCGTCGCCTGGTTTTTCAGGCAACGCGTCTTCGATCTGCTGCTGGCGCCGGCGGGCGATGCGCTTGAAGGCAAGCTGAACGTTACCGGTGTAACGGAGCAGCTCTTCACCGACATGAAGCTGGCCCTCTACGTAGGGTTCCTGTTCACGATTCCGATCCTTCTCTACCAGTTGTGGGCGTTTATAGCCCCCGCCGTCGGAGATATGGGCCGCGTCTTCACCTACACCATCATAACCCTGGCCTCCGTGCTGTTCCTGGCCGGGGTGGCCTTCGGGTACTTCGTCGTGTTGCCGATCGGTACGCAGTTCCTGCTGAACTGGGATACCGCCCGATTCGATCCCATAATCACCGCACAGAGCTACCTGCCTTTCGTGACGAGGTTCCTGCTGGCCTTCGGAATAGTCTTCGAGCTGCCTGCGGCCACCTATGTGGCCGCAAAGCTGGAGCTCGTCGATGCCCCGCTGCTCAAGCGGTACAGGAAGCACGCCATAATCATAAACACCGTTCTCGCCGCCGCCCTCACGCCGGGCCAGGACCCCTACAGCATGATCCTGATGGCCGTTCCAATGATCGTGATGTACGAGATCTCTATCATCATCGCCCGCTACGTGAACCCGACCACGGAGGTCACGGCGCACGAGCTGGCAAGGAATGAAGAGGACGAGGACCGAGACCTCGACGAGGCTCCTGACGACCACCCCGAAAACGGCCACGAACGAGATCTGTAGGGGCTGGCTTCGAACCAGCCCGGGAACGACCCGCCCTGACTCTTAACCTTCTCTGAGGTGCGCGTCGAAGCGCCGCAGGGAACGCCGGATCAGGTCCTCTGTCAGGCGGCGGAAGAAGGGCCTGTGGGCGATCTTGTCGAGCCAGCCCGGGTGGATCCTGTAGTCCGTCCAGAGCGTCATCCTGACGGCCCCCGTGCCCCCGTCCTCTATGAGCCAGCCGCCGCTTCCCGTGGCGCCTTCGACGTAGTTCCACTCCAGACGCTGTGATGGCTCGACCACCGTGACGGTGCTGGCCACCTGGTGGGTGATGCTCGCCGCGCTGAGGGTGAACTCAAGCATCGTCCCTGGGCGCAGGTCGGAGGTCTCGCCTCCAGCAGCGTCGACGACCCTGGCGCGCTTGAGGCCGGCGGCCCACTCGGGGAAGCGGGGTACGTCGAGGAGGGCATCGAAGATTTCCTCGGGCGCTACCCCGGAGATGAGGTAGCTGGCCCTGAAGGGCCTGGGCTTCTCAGCCACCGATCAGGACCCCCACCGTGTAGAGCAACCCGAAGACGAGGTGGAGGGCGGCCGTGCGCTTCACAACGGGGTCGAGGCGGGCGGGTGTTGAGTACGCGGCGATGTCCCGCCAGAGCCGGAAACAGGCGAACACGCTGGGGAAGACGAGCGCGCACTCGGGCGGCACTATACGGAAGGCCATGAGAACGGCGACGGCCACGTAGGCCTCGAGCAAGAGCAGCCGGTAGACGAGGATGGCCGTCTCCCTACCGAAGACTATGGGCAGCGTGCGACGCCCGCCCCTGCGGTCGGAGACGAGGTCCCTGATGTTGTTGGCGAGCAGTATAGCGGCCACCGGTCCCCCGATTGGAAGCGCGGCGAGCGGCACGTACAGGGGAAATTCCCTGGCCTGCACGGCGTAGGCGATCACCACGATCAAGACCCCCATAAACACGAAGACCGCCGCCTCGCTGGCCGGTGTGTAGGCTATGGGACGCGGCCCTGCCGAGTAGAGATAGCCTCCTAGCGCCGACAGGCACCCGAGCACGAGTATGGGCCAGCCGCCCACGCTTATGAGGTAGATCCCGAGGAAGAGCGCGGCGGTGTAGCAGAGTAGGGCCCCCGCCAGGACCCCGCGCGCGCTCACGCGCCCGCTCACGATGGACCCCGCTATCCCCACGGCCCCCTCGACGTCGAGGCCACGCTGCTCGTCGTAGAACTCATTGAACATGTTGGTGGCGGCCTGAATGAGCAAGCTCCCCAACAACATGGCGAGCAGGGGTCCCCAGGCGAACGCGCCGTCCTTGTAAGCCAGCGCCGTCCCGAACAGCACGGGCACCGCCGAAGCCGTCAGGCTGAAGGGCCTGGCGAGGATAAACCATTCCCGGAAAACCTGCCGTCTGGGTGAGGATGTCATTCGGGCAATTGTGGAGAGGGTCGGCCGCTTTTGCAATCGCCCCGTTTACGGTTTTCAAGCTTTCGGCTGTCAGCGATCAGCGGTCAGCCTCTTGTTCTTGCTGAAAGCTGATGGCTAAAAGCTGAAAGCTGACAGCTACTATGATACAACCGGCAGTCGTGGAAGCCGATCGTTCCAGGGGACTCTTGAGATCCTATCTGCGGCTGGTCCGGCCCAAGCAGTGGACCAAGAACGGGTTCGTGCTGGCCGGGGTGGTGTTCGCGGAGAAGGCTTTCTCGGTTACGGCCGTAACACACGCCTTGCTGGCCTTCGTGGTTTTCTGCGCTCTCTCTGGTGCCGTCTACGCCGCCAACGACGTGCTCGACGTCGAGGAGGACCGCAAGCACCCGCTCAAGCGGCTAAGGCCCGTGGCGAGCGGTGAGGTCTCGCCCCGCGCCGCCCTTTTTTTCGCCGGCATGCTGGCCATCGGCGCGCTCACGGTCAGCTTCGTGTTCCTCCCGTTCGGCGTGGGGGTGGCCGGCATCGCCTACCTCGTCTTGCAGGTCCTGTACACCACCGTCTTCAAGCATACGGCCATCCTGGATGTCATGAGCATCTCCGCCGGGTTCGTCATCAGGGCGCTCGCGGGTGTCGCCGCGGTGAGCAGCCCGATCTCGCCCTGGCTCATCGTCTGTACGGGGCTCCTTACGCTCTTTCTCGGCTTCTCAAAGCGCAGGCACGAGATTGCGACCCTCGGTGAGGGTGCTGTGGTCCACAGGAGGAATTTGCAGGACTACTCCGTGCCGCTGCTTGATGAGATGATGAACATCATGATCTCGGCCACCATCATCGCCTACACGCTCTATACCTTCACGGTCTACGAGAGGGAGGACCAGATCTTCATGATGGGGAGCATCCCGTTCGTGGTCTACGGTGTTTTCCGCTACATGCTCCTCGTTCACCGCGACGGCGGCGGCAACCCCGATACCCTCCTCCTCTCCGACAGGCCGCTCCAGATAGCCCTCCTGCTCTGGCTGGTCGTTGTGATGGGCGTGATCTACGTGGTGCCCTTTTGGAACGCCTGAGGAGGAACCTGGTACTGGCCCTCGCCCTTGGCGTGGCCGTGTACGTGATCCTGGCCGTCTTCTCCAACTTCGACGACCTCCTATCCGCCCTGGACAGCTTCAACTATGCCCTGATACCGGCGATACTGGGCCTCGTCACCCTCTCTTACGTGGGCCGCTTTTTCCGCTGGGTGTACTATCTGAAGGTGCTGAAAGTCTCCGTTCCAACCGGGATGAACGCCGCCATCTTCGCCTCGGGGCTCTCCATGGCGATCTCACCAGGCAAGCTGGGAGAGGTGCTGAAGAGCGTCTTCATCCGCAGGACCTCAGGCGTCCCGATAGCCCGGACGGCCCCCGCGGTGGTGGCCGAACGCGCCACGGACGGCACGGGCATGGTCATCTGGGGTTTCCTCGGCGCCTTCGCCCTGGCCCTGCCGCCGTGGACGATGCTGGTGTTCCTGGCCGTCGCGGCCTTCGGCATCGCGGTTCTTCGCTCCAAGCGGCTCTCGCTCGCCGTGGAGCGCGTGCTGGTGAAGCTGCCGCTCGTGAACCGCTTCGCCCCGCACCTGAACGACTTTCACGGTGCCTCGAACGCCCTGCTTGCGACGGGACCGCTACTGATAGGAACGGTCATCTCATTTCTGTCCTGGGGGCTGGAGTGCACGGGCGTCTACCTGTGCGCCGTCGGGCTCGGCGTGGATAAACCCTTCCTGCTCATCGTTTTCGTCTTCGCCACCAGCTCGCTGCTAGGCGTCGTCAGCATGCTGCCAGGGGGAATAGGTGCGGTCGAGGCCGGACTCTACGGCCAGTTCGTCACCGTCGCGAACCTCTCCACGGGTGTCGCTGGCGCGCTCACCCTGCTCATACGCCTCGCCACGCTCTGGTTCGCAACGCTGGTTGGCATCGGCGGCCTGATACTTGTTCAACGCCTCCTCGGCGACGCATCGCTGGAAGCAGAGCCGTCAGCTGTCAGCGATCAGCAATCAGCCAGAAAAGCTGACGGCTGAAAGCTAAAGGCTGAAAGCGCGGTTCGCAAGGCGAGCCGCTAGACCGGCGTTCCCCTGACGACGTAACGGACGTACCAGTTCGGACCTGGCGTCCAGTAATCTCCGTAGTTCTCGATACAGGTCTGGAGCGAGACCGTGTCGGTGCCCGTTGGGGCCGTCACCGAGAGGTCGTCTACTGGAACCTCGAGGATGTCGCTGACGGCGTAGGTGTAGGTGTGTCCGTTGGTGTCCGTGAGGTAGATCTTGTCCCCCATGGCCAGGCTTGGCAGGTCCCAGAAGACGTGGTCGCTCGCGGTGCCGGGATACCCGATTCTGTGCCCCGCGATGTACGTGTTCGAGCCGGCGACCCAGGGGTAGCCAGAGCCGGTATAGTGCCCAGCCCCCTGCGAGAGGCTGGCCTCGGTGGTGCCCTCTACCACAGGGATGTCGGTGATGCCCATCTTCGGTACCGTCAGGGTCATGTAGGTGTCGGCCGGAACGGCCGCCGGCGCATTCACCTTCTTCTTCGGCTCCGGCTTCGGCTCCGCCTTCTTGACGGCGCGCTCTGCCTGATCCGTCTTCTTCTCGGGTTCAGCGTCGTCGGCCATCTTGGCCGCCCCCCTGGCGATCGGCTCGGGCGTTTCCTTGTCCGCACCAACGGGCTGGATAGCCCTCTTCGCCGGGTCCGCGCCCGCCCCGGTGAGCCATCCGGTCCCGGCCATTACCCCAAGCACCCCGATGGCGACCACCGCTATGACACCAAGGGCGTATAACCCAAGCCTCCCCCGGCCGGTCCCAAACCATTCACTCATCGCGTCTCCCCAAACTACCTCCCGAAAGGGGGGTTCCTGTGCTCTCTTCGGCCAGACCCGGGAACCCGGTTCATCGCCTGTGATGCGTCGCACTTTAACACTGCCATACAAGAACCGCAACAAACTTAACAAATTTGTAACGGCTTGATCGGGAGGGAATAAGGCGGGCTAGTTGGCTGGAGGTCTGCTCAGCTTGCCAGGCGCATCGTGCGGCTCGTAGCACCCAACGGGGCCGTCAGAACCAGAAGCGATCCCGCGCCCACGAATGTCGCCGCCAGGTTCACTTCGACCAGTACGCCGGCCAGGGCGAACGAGATGGGATCCAGGGCCACCGCAGAGAACATCACGAGGCTCATCACGCGCCCGAGCAGGCCCGGCTCGGTGCGTTCCTGAAGCCAGGAGATCGTTACTACCCCGAGAAAGCTCGCGGTCGCGCCTATTGCTATGGCGATAGGGACAGCGAGGGCCAGGTTGGGCACGAAGGCGATCGACGCGACGACGATGCCGAGAATCCCTGTCAGGGATAACTCTATGAGCCCCCGTCGCGCGAAACGGCGGACCGATCCCGCGCCCACGATCCCGATCAGGGACCCGGCCCCCGCGGCTGCCACCAGGGTGCCGAAGGCCCCGGCGCCCCCGAGGCGGGATTCGGCGAGCACGGCCCCTCCCACGTAAAGGGGACCCATCATGGCCAGGTTCGTACCGAGCACGACCAGCAGCAGCGTGCGTATGACGGGGTCTCCCACCACGTAGCGTAGTCCTTCGGCCAGCCCACCTCCCGTGGTGTTCTGCTCATCCTCCTGGTCATCCTCCGGTCCTGATACCTGATTCGCGGCGCGCGCCAGCGTGACGAGGAGCGCCGTCGCGACCAGAAAGAGAAGGGCTGTGCCGCCGAAGCTTGCCCCGAGGCCGGCGAGCGCGAGCAACAGCCCGGCCAATGCAGGTCCGAGGATGCTGCTCGCCTGCTCGACGCCCTGGATCATGGCGTTCGCCGCGCCAAGCCGGTCCCGGCCGACCAGGGCCGGTAAGATGGCCATCGAGGCCGGATAGTACAGCGCGTCGAGCGCGCTAAGGCTGGCCGAGATCACGTACACGTGCCAGAGCCGTATCTCGCCCGTAAGGATCAGGACTGCGAGCAGGGCCAAGAGCACCACGCGCCCCACGCTGGCGCCTATCATGATCGTCACGGGCGAGGCCCGGTCGCTCAGAACACCGCCAAGGGGCATGAGGACGGCGCCTGGTATCGCGGCGACCGCGAGCACGGCGCCCAGCTCCGCGCCAGACCCCGTCAAACGCAGAACAAGCCACGTCAGGGCCACCAGAAACGCCTGGTCTGCCAGCATCGAAAGCCCCGACGCGGCCCACAACCGCCGGAAGGACCACCCTTTCAAAGGCTCCCAGAGCTCCAGCGCCGGCAACCGCCTCAGCATGGCGTAAGGACCCCGCAGATCCTGGCGGCATCTCTGGTGACGAATTTTACTTCGTTGCATTGATTATACATTTCGAGTTATGGTATCGTATATTCAACAAAGGTACTACGGGGTGGAGGCAGAGGGTCCGGATGCAGATCGCGCAGAAGTTCGAGCGCTTGTTGGAGACGTATCGTCATCCGGACGGACGCAGGTGGAGCGGCCAGGAGATCGACGAGGCGACGGGTGGTGTCGTTACCCGTTCCTACGTCACCAACCTCAGGAAAGGACGAATAGAGAACCCTGGCTTCGAGAAGTTGAGGGCCATAGCCAAGGTCATGGGCTTCTCGCCGGAACTGTGGTTCGAGCAGGCATCTGATCTCGGCACGGGGACCTCGCCACAGTACTTGAGCCGGGAGGGCAGCATCGCCGACAGA